>JAFTEK010000044.1 GCA_017453705.1 Treponema sp. | reverse complement strand
TTAACTCCGTACAGCATCTCAGCCAGCAGGGATGCGAGCACAGTAGAAAGAATCAATAACAAGGACGCATAGGAGCTGGTTATAAAGAGCATGGCTATCTGAGGCAATAGCAGACAGAGCATAACAGTAAGCACAGTCCGTGTTGATGGAGAAACATATAAAAAAGGGTTCTGCAGGATTCCTTTTCGCTTGGCATTCATATTTAAGACGGCTCCTTTTTTGAATTTAAAAGTGATATTATCTGGGCAAGGGGAATATGCGACGGGCATACGGAGTTGCAAAGCCTGCACCCGGAGCACAACATTCCGCTCTCACTGAAGGATTCCGTTTCAGTAATAGAAAAAATCAGCGGAGAAGCTATCACATCTGGATAAAGCTGCTCCGGACATGCCGAACGGCATTTTCCACAGCGAATGCAAGCCATATAATTCTGGTTAAACAACTCGGACTATGGGATAAAAGTAAGAGACTTGACATCCTTCGTGACAGGAACATCAAAATCGTCCAGCATCGTACCAGCAAGCATTCCGTTTACAACAACCCTCTCCGGGCGGCTCTTGAATCCCCCGCACTGCGCAGCCAAATCCGCCATGCTAGTACCATGCTTGACCCTGAATATTGCAGAAGACCTCAGGCATGAACCGGAGACCTCGACAAAGCTCTCAATGACCGGCTTACCAAGAATAATGGCCTCCCATACACTGAACACAGTCACTGAATCAACAAAAAGGGAACTGACATTTATATCAGCGAAATACTCTGACTGCGTGTTCCTGACATGCTTCCTTACAGTTCGGATTATATTCTCCTTAAGTCCGCATGGATATTTGGAATCATCAACCACAACATTCAGAACGGCGAAGTCGCTCACAAGCTCGTTTTCTACGACTGTAGCCCCGTTTTTGGGCAGCAGGAACACTATACCAGCCGCATTCATAAGGCTGGCAAGGATAGAAGCACCTTCAGCAATCTCCCTTGTATACATCCTGCCTACAAAGCTGTCAGTGGAACGGCTGGGATCCTCATCAAAAAGCCGGACAACCAGATAAGCCCCGCCATTATTCCTACATCTGCTTATCTGGGAGACCAAGGATGTTGACCCGCCAAAACTATTGATGACTCCCTTCGCAAGTAAAAGCTTGAGCAGGTCATCATGCCCCAGAGATTTCCAGTCCCTCCTCTCAACAGACTTTCCAAGGAAGCTGAATGTTCCAGAAAGACTTATCTCCAAGCCCTGCCCCATGCGACCATTGGGAAGCCTGCATTTTACTATGGATCCGGCAATTCCGGGAACAGGGGAATTTATGGCGGAATTTTCCATTCCATCATCCTTCATCGGAAAGGCAATGAGCTGTCCCTCCATCAAAGGCTCCCCTTCTTTTACCAGGCACTTGTATTTCTTGTCCGAAAGCTGGTTGAAAGGAACCAGAAGTTTCCTGGGAAGAAATGGAGATAGGCTGCTAGAAAATTGTTTCCTGTATGAAAGAGCCAGCTTGCTTAAAGTCCTCATCGCTATGACCTGCTCCTGTTGATAGAATAGAAAACCGCGCACAGCAGAAGCGGTGCACAAAGGGAAATAATTATTGCCAACAAGTTGAATAAGTCACCCTTCCTGCCACCCGCCGGGGTTAGCGCAGAATACATGACAAGGACGTTCCTGTCCTGTTCCTTGAGAAGTTTTTCTACAGCGGGATAGTCCAAGGAAGCCAAGGTCTTTTCCATATCCCGCCGGAATGAATTGTTGTATACAAGCAGAGACTCGTCTTTTCTACGGATGCCTTTGTCAGTCTCCTCATAGCGGGGAAGAACAATCCTATCCCCTTCCTGTACAGCAGAAGAACCGGAAGAGCCGGAAAAGCCGTTCAAGCTCAAATATGGATATGATATCACGCCCCAAGCCCATTTAAAAAAATCCTCTTCATTAGGAAGGACGGCTCCTCCAAGGGCAGGGTCTGACTGTGAAATTCCAGAAGCCGGCTGCTGCACCGGGCTTGGCATTTTTATTCCCGATGCCGAGACAGAAGATGAGAACTTGGCTGAGAAAATGCACATCAACAGAAAGGCGAACAAAGGCAAAGGCAGGCAGAGCATACAGCCGGCAGTCCGGGGATACATTATCGGTATCTGCCTGGCTGTGAATATGAGCCTGTAAGTGAAAGAACTGTTTTTATCCTTTATTACCCTAAGCTCACGAAGGAAAAGAATCGCACAGGAAGAAGCAAGCAAGGACAACAAGGCAAGGGCAAAGCACTGTAATGACTGCGCCATAAAGAGCATCATGGCAAGCAGGACAAGAAAGTCCACATAGAAATTCTTTAAAACACAGGCGACAGCTCCATTGCGCCCCCATATCCTGTTGGAAAGAAAGATAGCAAACATCAGGAAACAACATCCGCACACGACAGGATAAAACGGCCTGGAAAAAGATAGCATAAGGGGAAAGAGAGCAGGAAGGGCGAAGTACAGCTTCTTGAGCGAAACGACAAGCAAGAATATATATAAGCCAAGCACCACAACCGGAATCAAGAAGGGATAGCTCTCCTTGGCATCCAGACCGGCTCCTAAATGAAAATCCTTGGACAGCCTTGTAACAGCCGTCTCACTCTCTTTTTCAAAAGAGTCGGGAATATAAAAAAGATTGTAATCCCCGTCAGCATCACGAAAGTAACCGAGCCTGTCCTTCAAGTAAGACGAAGAGTCCATGACACTGCCAAGGAATTTACTCGCTATAGGCAGCCTCTGTGAGGACAGGCTTATCACATCGCGACATCCTGACTCAGAAAGAACTGAAAGCACCGTCTCCTCGGAAGCCGATGACGGAACATAGAGGACTCGGTAGCCCTTCCATATCTGAGAGACGGAGATATTACGGGCGGCAAAGAACAAGATTGAGCTGACCAGCATGACGGCAAGGAACAAGATGTTCTTTCCGTCCAAAACATTCCGTATAAGCCTTGAAAACCTCATAACTACAGCTCGCTGAACGCAACTCCAATGAAAAAGCCCAGGAGACAACCTATGGCGACCTCTGCGGGAGTATGCCCCTGAACCTCCTTTATCGCCTTGAAGTCCATTATTTTCTTCTCTTCCAGGACACGCCCCATCCTATTGAGCTCCCTTGCCTGAATACCGTTGGCCCGCCTTACACCGACCGCATCACGGATGGTTATCAGGAAAAGCCCCAGCGAAAGCAAAAAGACATCGCTGTTTATCCCGGAGCGGAAGGCTATTGTTGTGCAAAGGGTAGAAACCAATGCGGAATGGCTGGAGGGCATACTGCCCGTCCGCCAAAACATAAGCTCAAACAGCTCCCGGACGCTGTGAATCTTCCCGGAAAAAAGCTTTATAAGAGTTTTTATGAGCTGTGCACAGAACCAGCTGAAAATGCATGACAAGAACACAGGATTGGAGAAAAACTGCCCTATCTGTTCCTTGATGCTCGCCATATCCTTCTATTTTACGTTATTTGCAGCTTTTGTCTAGTGGTACAGGGCACTGCCACCACGGAAATCAGTTTTTACAAGATGTTCTGATTCCGCAGGACGGGAACTCACAGGCTTCCCACAGAGAAGACGTGTGCCAGCAGACCGGGCTATCGCCTGTCAGCAGACAGGGCTATCGCCTGTCAGCAGATAGGGCTATCGTGCATCACCAGACTGGGCTATCGTGCATCACCAGATAGGGCTATCGTGCATCACCAGATAGGGCTATCGTGCATCACCAGATAGGGCTATCGCCTGTCACCAGACGGGGCTATCGTGAGTTTCCGCGCGCTGCCATATCAAATCCACTTGACTAAAAATGCATAAATATACATAATCGGGCATTATTGTGAAAAAAAATCAAAGGGGAAGTAACGTGAAAGAGAGGCTCTCCAGACTCAAGGCAGTTCGAAGGCTCATAAAGAACAATAGGATTGAAAGCCAGGAAGAGCTATTGGGATACCTGCAAAAAGACGGCTTTGACGTAACCCAGGCAACCCTTTCCCGCGACCTTAAGCTGCTCAAAGTTGGCAAGGTCAGCGACGGACACTCAGGATATGTTTACACCCTGCCCGATGACGACGAGAGGCGTGAAAGCGAGCAAATTTATGTCCAGGACTTCCTGCGCGGTTATGTCAGCATTGAGTTCAGCGGTAACATAGTCGTCATAAAGACATTTGGGGGTCATGCGGACTCTGTGTCGCAGGCCCTTGACGCATTCAATATGGAAGAAATCATCGGCACAATAGCAGGAGAAAACTGCATATTCATCTGCCTAAGGCAGGAAGTGAGCGGAGAACAGTTCATGCAAAGCCTCAAGCGCAGGATTCCTGAGCTTGAGGACGAGTAAAAGGACACAGGAAAAAAAAAATGCATCCAGCCTTACTGTGACAGCTTAAGAAGGGCGGCATCGTGGGCTTTTAGCTCAATGGACAGCTCCGCCCCGCCGGACAGGGGAAAGAGATCTGTACCACGCCAGAGATCCCTGACCGCATAGCTCGCCCCTTCGTCTATGCCAGGAACCGCCTTTAGCAAGAAACCTATCTCCCCGTCCTCGTCCGCCAGGTTGAACAAGGCCACATAGACTTCCTGCCCCCTGGCAGGACAGCCCCTTCCGTAGCTTATCCAGACACACCGCCTGTCATCCCTCATCAGCTGGAATGCTCCGTGGCCATAGGAGTGTACAGACAGGGCTTCCCTGTTGGTCAGCATGGCCTTCACCTCATCATCAAGCTGCGTCAAATCCGTACCAATCATCAGGGGACTGCGGAAGATGCACCAGAGGCTCATCATGCACCTCTCTTCTTCCCTGGTAAAACGGCTTACACGCTCCTTTCCCCAGCCCCAGCCGAGCTTGCCAAAAGGCAGCATGTCACAGTCCGGCCAGCTGCCCCCGCCAACATGACGCTGCCATACCTCGCACCGCTCGAACATCGCCTTTAGCAAGCTCCAGTCGTCCCAGAAGTCATCCGTGATGCGCCACATATTGGCATATTTCTCAAGGTGCCAGGCCTTTTCTATGACCGCAGGCCCTGGGCTCAGGCTAAGAACCATCGGCCGCCCGCATCTTTCTATGGCCAGAGCAATAGCCTCTATTTCTTTCTCTGCCGAATATGGGACATGCGGGTACATGTTCGTGTTGCAGATGTCGTCCACCTTCACATAGTCCACGCCCCATGAGGCATATAGGGCAAATATGCTGTCATAGTATGCCTGGGAGCCGTCCCTGGACATATCCAGGCCATACATGTCACCATTCCATCGGCTTATGCTGAAAGGGTTGGCTATCATGTCAGCCGTCACATCCGTCCCAAGAACCTTGAGATGCTCATGGGCGGCCCGGCGGGGAATTCCCCTCATAATATGTATGCCAAATTTAAGCCCAAGCCCATGTATATAGTCCGCAAGAGGCTTAAATCCCCTGCCCCCTTCACTGGAAGGAAAGCGGTTCGGGGCGGGAATCTGCCTGGAATACTCATCCATGCAGAAATGGCTGAACGGTATATACTGCACGTCAGGATTCCTGCTGCCCGCATCGGGGTCAGACCACTGGATATCGACGACGACATACTCCCAGCCGAATTCCTTCAGGTTCTCCGCCATATAGTCGGCGTTTGCCCTGACCTGCTTTTCATTGACCATTGTATTGTAATAGTCGTATGAATTCCAACCCATTGGCGGCCGAGCTGCGGCATCATTCTTTGAATACATTAAGAACCTCCTTGCAGATAAAAAAAGGGCACCGGTACGAAAGTCCGATGCCCTTATAAGCAAGCAAAACCTGCTTACTCAGCCCCACCCTTCACCCAAGGGAAGGCAGAACGGTAGAGAGCCTTTGTCCAGTCGGGAGCAAACTCAATCTTCATAGAAGGCTTGGGACTTGCAGGCAGGACAAACTTGTAGTCACGCTGGGTCTCATCACAGCGGAACTGAAGCACCACCGCAGGACTAATACTTCCTTCACTATCAGTCTCTGTAGTGAAACGGAGGTTCTTCATGTTGCTCTCATCAAAAGTGTAGATGACAGCACCCGTACTGTGGTAGGAAAGAACAATCGTGTTGTTGGTCTTGAAAGTCCAGTCCGCATCATAGGTCTCATCGACCCAAGTGCCGCTAAACACTGAAGGGAAATCAAGTGCGAAAGCACCGACGATGCTGAGGGCAGCGACGGCGAACAGAGCAAGAAGCTTCTTCATCTTTTACTCCTTAAAAATGTGTTTTCTTCTCCGATTTGATAGGTATTATAACACATTTTCATATTTTGTACAGTTTTTTCGTCAATTTTTTGGCAAAAAAGCCGATACAGTTCAGACAATTAGTGAAACACTGAAGAATCAGCATTCGGATTATTCACTGTTTCACTAGCTCCTTCCTAAGCTCCTGTGCCGAACGGAAAAGTATCGCGCGGATTCCAAGGCCGGCCGCGGCAGCGACATTCTCCTGCCTGTCATCCACAAAAACAGCGTCCCCTGCAGCCACCCCCTCCGCAGTAAGTATTATCCGCCAGAAGTCAGGGTCAGGCTTGGAAACCCCCATAAGGCAGGAAGCGTATGTCTGGTCAAACAAGGCGTAATCCCCATGCTCAATATGATTCTGATAGTGGCTGTCTATAGTGTTTGTACCGCATACAACCCGGCTTCCCCGATTCCTAAGCTCATCTATAATGGAACGAACCCCCTCATCCACCACCGGATGAAAAAGCCAGTGCATCCAGTCAGTCCTCACGTCAATACCTGACCTTCTGGAAAACTCCTTCCAAAAGCCCTTCGCATCCAAAAGCCCGTCCCCCGCAAGAAGGAGAAGATCCTCTTCTTTCCTGCCCCCGCGCCCGCAGAAACGTAAATAGTCTTCCTCGCTGATACCCAGGACAGAACATATCCTTGGCCGTGGGTTCGCATCATTCGTCACAACTCCGCCCATATCAAAAATATACAGCATATCCATCCCCCTACATGAAAAAGGCTTTTATCTGTGTGAATGAGTCTATTTTGGCAAAGAAATAAGGCACATCACCAAAACCATAGGAAGCCCATATAAACGGAATTCCGGATTCAGCGCAGGCATCTGCATCCCCCTGTGTGTCCCCTACATAAACGGGGGAAACAAGCTTGGTCCTTTCCTTTAAAAGGCGGAGGTTGTCAGCCTTTCCCTTACCTGTCCTTCCATAGCACTCGAAGTCTGTTATATATGAAGAAAGCCCCAGCTTGGACATGACAAGCTCTATATAGCCCGCCTGACAATTGCTCACGATAAAGACCGGAATCCTCTCCGAAAGCTCCTTCACGCAGCCAACGACACCGGGATAGCTTATATCCGTCTCGTTGGACTTCAAGGCACGCTGCTCCTCCTCACAGCAAAGCCCCATCAAGAGCTTTCTCTGCCCTTCATCCAGGCCCGGCCATAGGTCACAGGCTATCACATCCATTGTCCTGCCAAACTCCTTCTTGAGGACAGCCCCCGTCACCTTTTCGGCGGTAAATCCTGAGCGGACTATGGCGCAGTTCCAGGCGACAGCAACCAAATCTGTCGTATTCCAGATTGTGCCGTCCACATCAAGTATAAGAGAGTCAAAGCTCTTGTCCATAGGCATAGGCATAATATGGAAAGATAACATAAAGGAGGAAAAAAATAAACAGTGAATATAGACTAAAAGGCTTTTTTAGCTTATGTTGTAGCTCATAATCTAAAGCAGAAAAGGAGTACGCAATGAAAAAATTCGGAAAATGGCTAGTCCTGGCGGTGGCGGTTATTGTCGCCCTTGTCCTCTTGAATGGAACTGCCTACACGATAAGCTCCAACGAAAGGGGAGTCCTGGCCACTTGGGGAGAGGCCAAAGAGGTGATGCAGCCTGGGTTCCATCTGAAATCCCCCGTCGGACAGACCATAACCCGACTTTCCATAAGCCC
>JAFTEK010000043.1 GCA_017453705.1 Treponema sp. | reverse complement strand
AATCCCAACTTCATACAGACAGGCTCCATCCTGCTTATTCCGGCAGAATAGCCCATGAGAAGGAGAAAGGCCGCCCTGTTGTCAGCCCTGGCCTCCCTCTTTCTTGTGATGAGTGCCAGCTGCGGACGCAAGAAGCAGGAACAGGAGAACACACAGGAAAAGTATGGCCGTGGAACTGAGTATTTCATGGGGCTTCGCTCCCTTCAGATGGGGGAGGAAGCTAAGGGAAAGAGGCAGCTCAGGTCGGCTAGCAAATGTGAGAACCCCCTTATAGCGCGTAAGGCCAAGGAAGAGCTTGCCAATGGCGAGGACGGAATTGACACACGCATAAAGGCTATGACAGCCCTGTTCAATGAGTATCAGGACGAGGAAGCCTTGCTGCCCTTGGTTCGGGAGCTTTATGAGAACAGGGAATATGCCAAGATTATCAGTGTGACCGAGGGCGTGGATCTGACTAGTTGCCATAACAGCATCGCCTATTACCGGCTCAGCTCGATGAACGAGAAGCACGACTCACGTTTTTCCAGAGAGTTCTTGAGCTGGTGCACGGAGCGTCCGTTTGACCGCCTCCAGTACAGCCTTTACTCCGAACTGACAGCCGCCCCGAAGGTTGTCAGGATGCTTGCCCTCCTGTACACAAGGAACTATGGCTCCACCCTTCCGCTGGTCAAGGAATTCATGGAAGGCGGCGGTAATATGACCGCCCAGATAGCAAGCGGCATAGGCAGGTGTCTCTTGTACGGTTCTGCGGAGTCAGCGGAGAATGCCTCTTATCTGGAGAAGTATGCGGCCACTGCTCCTGCGGGCTGTCAGTTTTACTTCTATTTTTATGCCGCCCGCCTTTACGATCGTGCCAAGGGAAAGTATGACAGCGCGTCGGAATGCTATAAGGCAGCCCTTGCCACCGCAAAGGACAAGGATGGGAAGGCTGATGAAAAGCTCTACGACAATGCCCTCTGGTATTACCTGCAGTCCGCGATGGAGCTTTCCCCGGAAGCTGCGGTAAAGGCTTTGGAGAGGTACAGGGACAAGTGGCACGACCCGTATTACTTTGATGATTTTCTTGACACCCTCTCTTACCGCCTTCTGTCCGGGCAGTTCTGGGGCTTGTACGTAAGGACTGCGGACTTGCTGAAGGGCTTTGCGAGCTTGGAGGCCTGCGCTAAGTTCAGCTATGTTTCGGCCAGGCTCTTGCAAGATGGAATTTATCGCCCCAAGGACATGGATGCGGACGGGGAGGCGATGCTTTTGCTCAACTCCGCCTTGGACAGCGGAACTGACCTCTATTACAGGATGCTCGCTGCTTCACGCCTGTCTGTGGGCCGGGCTGAGCTGGAGGAAAGGCTCCGCCTGATGAGGCAGGACAAGGACTTTGAGAGGAATGTGGACGCGGAGGAGCTGCTGCTTGGGTACGCTGATTTCGGTTTCCCTGAGAAGATATACGATGAGTGGCAGAGTCATAAGGATGAGATAGGGTTGGACACTGTGCGAAAGCTGTCCAGTTTCCTGTTCAGCTGCGGGAAAAACCAGGAGGGCTATTATACCCAGTCTTTGAGGATTGCCTCCAGAAAGCTTCATAACAGTGAAGCCCCCCTTTCCGGGCTGGACGACAACCTTTTTTCCCTGTCCTTTCCACGGGCATTTTCCAGCAAGGTGAGTGAATATTGCGCCGAGTATGGACTGGATGAAGACCTGATGTATGCCCTGATAAGGAGTGAGAGTTTCTTTGACCCTTCGGTAATAAGTTCTGCGGGGGCGGTTGGTCTGACCCAGCTTATGGAAATGACCGCGGGGGATGTTGCCAAGAAGCTCAAGGTCTCCAAGTATGACTTGACGGACAGCGGAACCAACGTACAGTTTGGCAGCTACTACATCTCCGAGCTGATAAGGCGGCTTGATGGTTCGCAGATACTCGCCCTTTTTGCATATAATGCTGGAATCACCAGGGTGCGGGGCTGGTCGATTTCTGTCAGTGACCAGTACAAGGAGAAGAATCAGGCTCTTGCGAACGACCTCTTCTTGGAGATGCTGCCTATAAGCGAGACAAGGGAATATGGAAGAAAGATTGTCGGAGCGGCTTCCGTATATGGACTGCTCTACTACGACCTTGATCCTGACGAAGTTGTCTCCAGGATTATGGGGGCAGTTTCAAAGAGTCCACGGTAATTGGGGGCGCCTGCCTGATTCCTAAAACCGCCTGCGGCCGAAAAGCTCTTGTCTTAGGCGCACGCCTTCTACTAGCTCTCAAGCGCACACCTTTTAGTAGGTCGCACGACTTATATTAAGCTTACAAGGCTTTGACCTTTTCCTTAGCCCATGTTATAATGATTCCGTTCTAATAAAATTCAGAGAGGCAGACTATGTATTACTATGCGGAAGAGAAAGCTAGCGGAAAGCCGGTGGACTTTGACTTTAACCCTGTAGGCGATACCGCCAAGGCCGTGTTCCACTCAAAGGAAGACCTGTTTTACTTTATGGATGTTGCCAGCCGTGAAAAGTTCGGGGCTGATAAGATAGACGCGCAGAGGGAGAAGTTCGCTGTAAAAGAGACAGCCTGAAGAAACGCTGGATAATAGACTTGTTCGGGAACTATGTTTCCGCTCGGGTTTAATCCACATTACTATTATTCAGTGTCTCCCCGGAGCTTTGTGGCTCTGGGCGCGGACTGTTGAATTTGCGGGAATAAATCATTATAATTTTAGCCTATGAGTGAAGATAAATCAGATTTGTGTCCCTGCGGAAGCGGGAAAAAATATTCGGAATGTTGTGAGCCAATCATAAAGGGGACTGTGAAAGCCCAGACCCCAGAGTCCTTGATGAGGGCCAGGTATACTGCCTATGTCAAGCAGGAGATAGACTTCATAATCAACAGCTGTGAGAAAGGCGAGAAGATTGCCGAGATAGACAAGAAGGCTACTGAGGACTGGAGCCGCAATTCCACTTGGCATGGGCTTAAGATTCTTCGCACTGAGAAGGGCGGGCCTGATGACAGCGAGGGACTCGTTGAGTTTGAGTGCACTTACACGCAGAAGGGGATACGTGATGTGCACCATGAGATCAGCGGTTTTAGGAAGATAAACGGAGAATGGCTCTTCAGCGAGGGGGTTGTCCGTCCGTCTACCGTGGTTCGAGAAGGCCGCAAGATAGGCAGGAACGAGCCGTGTCCCTGCGGCTCCGGCAAGAAGTACAAGAACTGCTGCGGCAAGAACGCCTAGGCAACAAAACACGCTATCGAAGCTCCGGCAGCCTGCCGGAGTTTTTTTTATCCGAAGTTTACATTTTATGCCCTCCTCATCAGATGTATATATAAAACCCAAAATACACATCGAGGATGAAAATGCAGGTTTACAGTTTTTCTCCTTTCGGTTACGAGGGCTCCCTCGTGAGCGTGGAGGTTGACCTACGGCGGGGGATTCCGGCCGTTGACATTGTGGGGCTGGCCGATGGAGCCGTTAAAGAGTCCAGGGAGAGGATGAGGAGCGCGATACGCAATTGTGGCTACGAGTTCCCATCCGAGAGGGTTCTTATAAGCCTTGCACCGGCGGACTTGAAGAAGGAAGGTGCGGCCTTTGACCTTGCGGTAGCTCTGGCTGTCCTGTGTGAGAAGGATTTGGCTGAGGGCAAGGAAAATGGACTTGCTGGCGGTGACATTCTGGTTATGGGCGAGCTGGAGCTAAACGGTAGGCTGCGCCCCTTGAAAGGCGTACATGCCGCAGCGAGTACGGCCAGGGACGGCGGTATCCTTCGCTGCATTGTTCCCAAGGAAAACGCAGAGGAAGCCAGGGAAATAGCGGGGATGAAGGTCTTCGGGGCGACTTCCCTTGTCGATGCCTATGAAGCCCTCTGGAAGGAAGATTCCTTTCATGGAAAGGATGCTTCTTTATCCGATGGCAATAGCCGCAAGGAATATCCCTGCGTGGATGTGGGCGGGGTCTTGTTCCCGGTAATGGATGACGGATATGAGTTTGCTGACATAAAGGGGCAGGGCTGTTTGATACGTGCCCTCGCTCTGGCGGCAGCGGGAGGTCATAACCTTCTGGCTTTTGGTCCTCCGGGTTGCGGCAAGACTCTTTCCATACAGAAATTCCCTGCGCTTCTGCCACTGCTGGATCCAGAGGAAGCCCGCCCTGTCACTCGGATATACTCCATAGCGGGTCTGTTGCCCAAGGACAGCCCGCTTGTCAGGATTGCCCCGTTCAGGCAGCCGCATCAGACCGCGAGCATAGAGGGGATGTGCGGCGGCGGGCCTAGGCTGACTCCTGGGGAAATCTCTCTGGCACATAATGGGGTCTTGTTCTTGGACGAAGCTGCTGAATTCAAAAGCTCCGTCCTTCAGATGCTCAGGGTTCCGCTTGAAAGCGGAAGTATCACCTTGAGCCGGGCAGGTAGGTCTACGGTGTTCCCTGCTTGTTTCCAGCTTTTGATGGCGACCAATCCCTGCCCCTGTGGTAATTTTGCGTCAAAGGACAGGCTGTGCCTTTGTTCATCAAGCAGCATCTCCATGTACTGGAAGAAATTCTCTGCCCCTCTCTTGGACAGGATAGACATCCGGGTTCATCTGGACAGGCAGGAGGACGGTATGGATTGTGGAAGTGGTGCCCATAAGGTAAGCACAGAGGCCTTGAGGAAGGATATAGCCAGGGCGGTCCTGGCTCAGCGGAAAAGACAGGACAGGAAGAATGCAAGGCTTTCCCCTTCACAGATTTCTGAGTTCTGCCAGCTTTCCATAGAGGCGGCGGACATACTGGACAACGCGACAAAGAGGTGGTCGTTGTCGCCCAGGACTGTCGCCAGCTGCATAAAGCTTTCTCGGACAGCCGCGGATATAAGGGGAAAGGTGATAATTGACGGGGAGAGCATGTCAGAAGCTCTTTCGTTCAGGCGGGTAGGGGGCTTGCTTGAAGATTTGGGAATGTTCTGAGCGGGCATGAAAAAAGCCCCTGCTCAATAGCGGGGCTTTAATCAATGGCTTTTGGCATTTTCTAAAACTGGGCAAGCCTCGTTTTAGCGATTTTATTACCGGCTCTGAGACTTGAACTCAGACACCATTACTGGCAAAAGATTTTGAGTCTTTCGTGTCTACCATTCCACCAAGCCGGCTCAACGAGAAGTATTCTAGCAGTTTTAAAAGAACTTTTCAAGGGGTTATTTATGGAAGAAGTAAAATATAGTGAAATTCAGAGGGAACTTAGGAATTATGCCCGCTGGCAGTCTCACATCGTCGGGGCTGGGGGAGGACTGCTTTTCTGTGAAAGCCCGGGGCTTGGTGCTGCAAGCTGGGGAAGCGGGGTGGGGGATTCTGCCAGTATACTAAAGGAGCTGTTTGGTTTCCTGACTTTCCGTCCGCTGCAAAAAGAGATTGTTTCATGTGTGCTTTCGGGGCGGGATACTCTGGCTGTCATGCCTGCTGGCGGGGGTAAGTCCCTTTGCTATCAGCTGGGAGCCGTCCTGCTGGGCGGGCTTACAATAGTCATCACTCCTTTGACAGCCCTTGTGCATGAGCAGGTGGGTAAGATTCGTCCCAGGCTAAGGCAGTTTGACATGGAAGCCGTCTGTTTGAGTTCCAGCCTGTCATCTGAGGCATACAGGGCTGCGTGTCAGAATCTTGAGCTGGCCTGCAATAGGGGGCAGGGCGGCATTTTGTACATTTCGCCAGAGTTCCTTTCCAACTGGAGGCTTGGCTGGCTTCTTGAGTCCCTGTCCGAAAATGTCAAGCTCCTGGCGGTGGATGAGGCTCATTGCATCAGTGAATGGGGGAACGACTTTAGGCCTGAGTACTTGAGGATAGGGGCTTTTAGGCGGCTTTTTCCACACGCATGCTGCCTTGCTTTGACGGCCTCGGCCACTAAGACCGTCAGGCAGGACATAATCCGCCAGCTAAATATGTACCGGCCTGAGCTGTTCATCGGGGCTTTTGACAGCTCCGATGACAATTAAAAGCTATGGGCAGGTCTGGGTCTGGAATTACCGGCGTAGCTTCAGAACCCAAGGAAACACTGGATAATCCGAATGCGGATTGTCCAGTGTTAACTCATAAGATGCTTTTTTTCACCCGTTAAATGCTGTGAGCGAAAAAGCATCAGGTTCTCTTGTAACTATCTGAGTTTCTTTTACTCACCAACAAAGTTGAAGAGTGTGCGCTTAGAAAAGTCGTATCCGTTCGGATCGTTTTCCAAGTCGCTGCAAGTAACTATAAGGTAGTCTTTTTTCTCGGCGATGTAGTTGAGCTTCCAGTCCCTGTAGGCGGTCTTGCCGTTGGCTGAGACTACATGGAGTATGAGCTGCTTTTTCTCATCCCCTTCGTCAAAGGTGCCTTTCCAGACGTTCTCGCCGTTCTTTTTGGTCTGAGTGATAGTAAAATCCCAGTCATTCTCAAACTTTATCATCGTAGAGTATTTTCCGTTGGCAAAGTACCACTCGCCCACGTATGCTTCCTGGGTCAGAGTCCTGGCCTTTTCCTTTGCGCTGCTGGCACCGTCCTTTACGGAACCCTTCAGTCCCTTAAAGAACTCCTTTGCACCTTCTTTCATCTTTGTGCCGTTGGAGCTGTCCGTAGCTTCGGCGGCAACTGAGCTGTCAGAGCCTGCGTCTGTGGCAAAGGCCGGAAGCGTGAACGATGCCGCTGCAAGGGCAAAAGCAAGGGCATATACAAAATAGCATTTCTTCATTTTCTTACTCCTATATAAGGGCAAACAATAAAAGTTCAGCCGGGTTACAGTTTGAACTTGCGGATGACATCCTCAAGCTGCTTGGCGGCCTCGTTGTTCTTTACAGAGGACTCCGTGACGTTTGCGACTGCCTCGGTAATCTGGTTTACTCCATGAGACATTTCTTCCATAGAATTCACTATCGTGTCTGCGGTCGCGCTGATTTTTTCCATCTCGGAGGAAATCTTCTTGCCCCCTATCATCATCTCGCTGGCTCCCTGCTTTACCCCGACAGTTGAGTTGTCAATGTTCTTCATAGCGTCCAGAATCTGTGTGGAGCCTTCATTTTGTTCCTTCATGGCGTTCATGACAACGCCTTCCTGCTCCTGGACGGTCTGGGTAAGCTCGTAAATCTTTGAGAACTGAGCCTGAAGCTGGCCTGTCGTTGTGGAGACCCCCTTTATGACTTCGGTTAGGCTGGAGAGGCTTTCGCTTATCTTGCGTCCCTGGGTGTTGGACTGCTCGGCAAGCTTTCGGATTTCATCGGCAACGACGGCAAATCCCTTTCCTGACTCACCTGCATGGGCAGCCTCGATTGCCGCGTTCATGGCGAGGAGGTTTGTCTGGTCTGCGATGTTCTGTATAACGGAGCTTGCCTCCTGGACTCCTGCGGACTCCTCCAGAATCTTCTTGGACATGGCGACCGCATTGGCGACACCCTTCTGACCTTCATCAGAAGCCTTTGCCAGAAGGTCAACCTGCACGCCGTTCTTTTCAAGGATGTTGGTGACGCTCTGGATATTGGCAACCATCTGGCGGACTGCGGCGGAACTCTGCTCCACGCTGGACGTCTGTTCCTCGACACTGTGGTTAAGGGTCTGGATGTTGCCAACAATCTCGTTTGCGGCAATCGTCGCGTCGTTTATACCGGCGGCCTGGCCTCCCATCTGTGTTTTGACCAAGCTGATGTTGCCCAGAAACTGCTTGATTTTGGCCGTGGTCTCGGTCATGTTGCTCTCAAGCTCTCCCGCGACCCTGTTTGTCTCATCAATGTTGCCCTTGATTCCCTTGAGGATATCATGTGTAGTGTCGTGGAAACGGTTCAGGCGGTCGGTCAGGACTCCGAATTCATCACGGCTGACTATATT
>JAFTEK010000042.1 GCA_017453705.1 Treponema sp. | reverse complement strand
TGCTGGGCGTAATCGGCCATCCACCTCTTGACGGTCTGGGCAGCCTTGAGGGTGCAGGGACCTGAGACCCGCTTGGAAAGGCGGCTTATGCTCGCAAGCACGTCTATCGCAGGATAATGCTGCTTCTGCGCGAGCTGCCTCTTTAGGATGATGTGGCCGTCAAGCGTTCCGCGCACCTTGTCTGAGATAGGCTCGTCCATGTCATCGCCGTCAACAAGCACCGTGTAGAATGCCGTGATGCTTCCCTTGGAGTTTGTCCCGGTACGCTCAAGCAACTTGGGGAGCATGTCAAAGACGCTCGGCGGGTAGCCGCGCTGGGCTGGAGGCTCGCCTGTGGCAAGGCCTATCTCCCTCTGCGCATGGGCAAAGCGTGTAACGCTGTCGAACATCAGCATGACATCCTTGCCCTGGTCACGGAAATACTCCGCTATGGCAGTCGTCACGTATGCGGCGCGGAGGCGGGCGATGGAAGGCTGGTCGCTCGTCGAGACGACGAGGACTGACCTCTTGAGCCCCTCAACTCCAAGGTCGCGGTTGATGAAGTCCATGACCTCCCTTCCGCGCTCCCCGATGAGACCTATGACGTTCACGTCTGCGTTTGTGTTTCTTGCGATTGTAGAGATGAGCGTGCTCTTGCCCACGCCGGAACCCGCGAATATGCCGATTCTCTGTCCTTTGCCCACGGTAAGAAGGCCGTCTATGGCACGAACACCTGTCACCATCCTCTTTTTGACAGGAGGCCTGTCCATGGGATTGGGCGGACTTGCGACGGCAGGGTAAAAGTCATCGGGAGCAAGGTCACCCTTTCCGTCATAGGCTTTTCCAGTGGCATCAATAACCCGCCCCAGAAGCCCCGGCCCCACAGGAACCTCAAGCACATGTCCAGATGCAATAACGGAGTCGCCTACCTCTATTCCCTTGGTGTCGCCGTAGACCATAAGGCGGACAACGGTGTCCTCAAGCCCCACGACCTCGGCAAGTATGCTGCGCTCCCCGCCGTATATCTCAATGCGGCAAAGCTCGCCCATAACGGAATGGGGGCCTCTGCTTTCTATCATCAGCCCCTTGACGGCAGTTACCTTGCCAGTGTACTTGATTGTATCAGTCCGCTCCACGGACTTGACGTATTTATCGAAAAAAGACACAGCTTCCATGCCAAGCCCCTCCCCTGAATCCTAGTTGTCGGGGTTCTTGACGTCAGCCTTGTTGACAGTCTTAATCGGGGAAATCTCAAGAATCTTGGACTCAAGCTCGCTGAGCTGGCTTGAACTACGGGCATCCACAGCGCCGAAGTCTGTCTCGACTATACAACCGCCCTTCTCCACAGAACTGTCCTCGACAATCGCGATGTTCTTTATGTTCTCCACCTCACGGATAAAGTCCTGCACGTGGGCGGTGGTCAACTTAACATCTGCCAGGTTCACCCGCAATGTCACGTCACCGCGTCCCTTGACCTTCTTTAGAGCCTGCACGACGTTCGCCATTATGACGCTCTTCTGGTTGTC
>JAFTEK010000041.1 GCA_017453705.1 Treponema sp. | reverse complement strand
GAAAGCACTGGCAAATGTTCTAAGAATTCATCGCATTCGATTAGAACATTTTGTTGTTGTACATTAGAACATTTTGTAGTTGTATATTAGAACATTTTGTTGTTGTACATTAGAACATTTTGTAGTTGTATATTAGAACATTTTGTTGTTGTATTTAAAAAGTTTTGTAAGAACGTGTTTTGCCCAGCCCTATAACCGCCCTATAAGACTGCCCTTTCAGTTTTGACCTGTTTTTTCAGGGACCGCCCCTAAGACAGCCCGCCCTTTCAGACAGGCTGTCCTATCAGACCGGCTCTCAGACCTTGAACTGGTCTACCTGACGGCCGATTTCATCGATGGACTGCTCCATGAGCGCGGAAATCTCCTTGAGTGCACCGCCCGTCTCATTGATTTTGGCCGCGCTTCCGCCCATCTCGTCCATGCCCTGTCTCATGGTCTCAGTCTCGCTCTCAAGGTGAGCAAGCTCGTCCATAATCGCACGGCTGCCAGAGGTCATTTCCAGAGAAGCCTTTTGTACGAGAGACGTGCTGTCGTTCATCTCATGCAAGGCATCAGTAATCTGCACGGAGCCTTGCTGCTGCTCGGTCATCGCGGCCTTAATCTGCCGCACAAGACTGTCCGTCTCGTTTATTTCGCCAGCGAGGTGGGCATAGCCCTGCACACCCTTCTGGGTGGCCTGGACAACCGAGCCTATTGTGTCCTGTATGCGCTTGAGCTGGTCGCCGATTGTCTTTGACTGGCTGCTTGATGTCTCTGAAAGCTTGCGGATTTCGTCAGCGACGACAGCGAAGCCCTTTCCCGCCTCGCCCGCATGGGCAGCCTCAATCGCCGCGTTCATGGCAAGAAGGTTTGTCTGCTCGGCTATGTTTGCAATGACGGTGTTGGCCTCGCTCAGCAGCTTGGACTGGTTTTCTATTTCCACAATCTGACTCTGCAGCTCCTCCTGAGTCTTGGCGCCGCTTTCCGCGTCAGCCTCCAAGTTGCCGAATGAGGAGGCCATCTTGTCCACAGACCGGTTCACCTCGCTTATGTTCCCTATCATCTGCTCCACCGCACTGGAAGCCCCCTGCACGGACTGAGCCTGCTGGGCCACAAGGCCTTCAAGAGTGCGTATGCTGTCAAGAATCTTCTGCACGCTGCCGGCTGTCTGCTCCACGCTCTCGTTCTGGCTGCGCAGGTTGCCGCTGACATGCTTTATGTTCGCACCTATCTGCTCAATTGCAGCCATAGCCTCGGCCATGGAGAGACCAAGCTTCTGCCCGGCGGACGCAAGAGAATTCTTGGAGTCCTTGAAGCTGCGGATTATGTCCTGCAACTTCTCCGCGAACACGTTGAAGCTGCCCGCGACATCCTCAATCTCGCCGCCGCCCTTTACAACTATGCGCTTGGTAAGATTGGCGTTGCCTGACGCAATCTCAGCGGCATTCTCACTGATGTCGTCACGGATTATGCGCAGGGGCTTCATGAGCCGCAGGACGACGATTGTAGTCGCCACGATGACGGCAAAAATCCCGATTACCGCGCAAATCAATATGGTGGCATAAAGGGTCTTGTAAAAGGTCGCAAAGACCGTCTTTCTGGGGCAAAGGGCAACAATCTGGTAGCCCGTCTTGTCGTTGGTGACTTTCTCCACAAAGTAGCTGCTGTAGTTGCCGCCCGGAACTTCAATCTCCCCTCCGCTTTCGGAGGAAGCAAGGAAGCTGGGGAGGTCAGGAATTTCAATCTCCCGCACGTTCTTGAAGCTTGTTTTGCGTATTCCTGTGTCGGCAAGTATAGTACCGTCCGCCTGAATCATCATCGAGAAGGAGCCTTCTCCCAAGTCCAGCTTGTCCATAACCTGAGTGAGCGTGTCCAGCGCAACTTCTATGGAAGCATTTCCGACAAAGGAATTTGCCTCGTCATACGCACAGCGTGTTATGCCCACAACGGTCGCCCCTACGGTAGAAGCGAAAGCGTCGGTAATCATCACTTTGCCGTTGCCTTTGCTGGCGGTTTCGTACCAGCCGCGCTTGCGGGGGTCATAGCCTCCCGACATGGAGCCGTCAAAGTTGGTCGCATAGCCGCCCCACTTGGTTCCCAGGTAGATTTCCGCTATGGCCTTGTCGTTCTTGGCGAATGTCTTGGCCACCGTGCGGATTTCAGATTCCACCGGGCTTTTCTCGTAGCCGAGTATCTGTATGTCCCCCTTCTCGTCCTTGAAGGAATGGATTGTCTCATCGGCGGCCATAACCGCACTGCTTTCGGCAAAGACATTCAGTTCAGCCTCCTTGGCCGAGAAGAACATCGTTATGGAATCCGAGAACTCATAAAGCGCGGTCTGCGCGCTGGAATGGAAATTCTCAAGGCTGTTCTGAGAAAAGAACACAGCCGTCGTCAGCGATGAGATTGCCACCATCACAATGACGATGAACGCCACTCCGATGGCAAATTTTGTCGAAAGGGAAAGAGACTTCCTGCTCATAGAGATAATCCCCTGTGATTAAAATTATGTGCAGCCCCAGCCACACCTTTGTTTCTGTATGGGAAAAATGATGTTGTCCGAAAGGAACATCTGGAAATTTGCCGTATGCCATCTTGCTTCTGACGACGTACTATGCCAACATAGTACATAGTACAGCATAAGACTTTAACCTGCATATAGGAATTATATCATATTACCGTGCAAGTTTCTACTGAAAAAAGCGAATAAAACATCTTTTTTTATTTCCCTATGGAAACGCTGATTAATACAGGGGACATTATTCAGTGTTCCCCTAGATTTGCCCGCCCCAGGGGATATTATATGAGGCACAGAGGTCATGGTATTCCTTCTCGTCCTCCTGAGAGCGGAGCAGGCTAACAAAGAAACTCTTGTCAGGAGGCAGGTCATCTTTGTACGGCAGGATAACTCCGGCAAGGGGGGAAGTCACCTGCCTGCCGTCCGCTTGTTCCTTGTCACGCCAGACTTTGAGAGCCTGCTTGGACACTCCGTCCCTGCTGTCTACAATCTGAACCCCGTCCCCGGCGACATCGGCGATGTACGCGGCGACATGGGTAAAGTGGGTGCAGCCCAGGATAATCGTATCGCAGCCCTCACCGAGGAAGTAGGACACGGCCGGGCGCACGGCCTCAAGTCGTTCCTCCTCGCTTGCGGTGAAAAGCTGGTG
>JAFTEK010000040.1 GCA_017453705.1 Treponema sp. | reverse complement strand
GTACACGGCGTAGAGGGGGATGTTCACCAGCCAGTCCTGCTCCATGTACTTGAGCAGCGAGAAGCGGATGGACAGGGGCGGGCGATGCCGTGTGTTATGCTGTACGAATAACACACGCAATGATAAAATGGCATGAGGAGATGGTTATGCAAGCTGTATATGGATATTATGATGGTCAGAATTACATTGTAGATGGAAATATAATGGTTAAGCCTAATCAGAAGGTTGTTATCACTTTGCTTGATGAGGATTTTGCAAAATCAAAGACTACGAATGAGGCACAGAAGAAATTTGAAGTAATGAAGTGTTTTTTTGCTGTCTGACGCACGAGGAAGCTGAAACTATTCGCAATAACCGTGTGAACTTCAAGGAGAGAGTCTGATGGTATATCTGCTCGACACTAACATCATCAGCTATTTTGCAGAAGGAAACCAAAACGTCATTTCAAATCTATAACGTTGCGTACTGGCAGGAAATGAAATAGGCATTTCAGTTATTGTGTATTATGAAGTTGAGCGTGGATTAAAACTCGTGAACGCAACGAAGAAGTTAGGCGAGTTTTAGGACTTTGTTTCCCAGTGTAGTCTTATTCCTGTGACGATTTCCATCGCAAAAACAGCATCTGACATTTATTCCCTCCCCTAACTCTATATGCTATTTCCCCTGTGTGTCAAGACGACCGCAAGGGCGGTGGACACATGGGAATCGATTTTCGTAACTGGTCTAGCACAAGCGGTGCTTTTACGCTATACTAACTCTCCAATGGGAGATTTTAGCGTCGTAAGATACCACGATATCCTCTGTCCCGACAGACCGTCCTTTCTGGACGAGTACATTGCACTGCCATCCCTGCAACGTTTGGGCGGGGTTGGCCTTCTTTGCGGAACAGACTGGACTCCGCTCTTTCATAACAAGTTCTTCTATTCACGGCTGGATCATTCCATAGGGGCTGCCCTGATAGTCTGGAATTTCACCCATGACAAGAGGCAGACCATATCAGCCCTCTTTCACGACATAGCCACCCCTGCGTTCAGCCATGCCATGGACTTTCGCAATGGGGACAGGATTAAGCAGGAGAGTACCGAAGCTTTGACCCATGATATGATAAATGGCGACCTGGAGCTGAGCGAGCTGCTTTTTCGTGATGGCATATACAAATACGAGATAGACGATTACCACCGCTTTCCTGTCGCTGACAACGAGATTCCGGGGCTTTCCGCTGACCGGCTGGAGTATATGTACCCCAGTGGGGCGGCTCTCTGCGGTGAGTGGACTCTTGAGGAAGTCGAAAAAAGCTATTCTTCTGTTGTTCTGCTCAAGAATGAGAAGGGGCTGGATGAGCTGGGCTTTGCCGATGAGGAGTCCGCCTTGGACTACACCAAACGCTTTTTGGACGTGAGCTTGATTTTGCAGAAGGGCGAGGACAAGATAGCCATGCAGCTTATGGGCGACATTGTTGGTGAGGCTGTAAAATGCGGCTATGTGGATGAGGGAGATTTGTACAGCATGGACGAGCGGTCTTTGGTTGCCCGCTTTGAGGACTGTGCCGACACAAACCCGTCAGATAAATTTGCCCGCTTGTTCCGCACGTTCCGGGGAATGACCGGGCTTGAGCGCTCTGAGCATGAGATGGACGGCTGCTATTGCATATCTTTTGACGTAAAGAGGCGTTATGTGAATCCTCTTGTGCGGCTGGCTGATGGTTCCAAAAGAATCGCGGACTTAAGGCCGGAAGCCTCAAAGATAATCCAAGATTTTCTTACATTCAATGACAGCAAATGGGCCTGCGTGAGATACGCGATATAGGATGAATATATGAAGAACACTGAAAGAAACGAACTTGCGGTCTGCGGTTTTTCCGCCGTTAAGACACTGGAAAAAAACAACTGGCAGAAGATACAGCGCTTTTATTTTTCAAAGGAGCGTGCCCCGCTCTTTGGCGGCTTGTGCAAGAGGCTTGCCGCTGCCAAGAGGCCTTACAATCAGGTACAGGACATAAGGGAGCTGGAAAGGCTTTGCGGCTCCGTGCATCATCAGGGCGTTGTTGCGATGATAGAGATGCCCGACATTCCCGCCTTGAACACGGACGACACAGCCCGCTGGATTGAAAACAAGGAGAGTGCCGTTCTTCTTGACCGGGTTGGCAATGCCAACAATTTGGGTGCAATCGTGAGGAGTGCGGCTTTCTTTGGTGTCAAGAACATCGTCATTCCCTTGGACGAAGCCCAATCTTCTGTTACTACCAGCAGCTACCGCGTAGCTGAGGGTGGCATGGAGTTTGTGAACATCTATACGATACGGTCAATAAGCAAGCTGCTTTCCAGCATGGAAGGCAAGATGGTGAGAATCGGCACGTCCTTGGACGCAAGGGAGTCTGTGTCCGCCATAGGCAGTTACTGCCACGATAGGGGCAGCATAGTGGTGCTTGGCAACGAGGAGAACGGTATAAGCGATGAGGTCAAGCGAAACTGTGACCACCTGCTGCTGATTCCTTATGCAGGTATGGGAAGGGGCGGGGCTGCTCCAAAGGTGGACAGCCTGAACGTTGCCCAGGCTTCCGCCGTCGTGATGTATGAGCTTGCCAAGGTAATGCCCATAGGAGGATAGCTTATGAAAGGTCAGTTTGTTGGCAGGAAGGTCTTTCTTTCCCTGCTGATCGCCGTGTTTTTTATGTTGAATTCTTTTTTTCCCCCGGCCTATGCCCTGCCAGTTGTAAACATACCGGAAGAGGAGATTTGTGCTGCAACGGAAGAGAGTTCTCCCTTTGCCATAAGCTATTACCATGACCTGGGGATTGCGGCTGGAGTCGTGGGGCTTACGGTGACAGGGCTTGTGATGGAAAGCCGTGTTGAAGGCTGGGATAAGAGGGAGTATTTCAAAAAAAGCTCCATAAACTCATTTGACAGCCTTTGGTACAACGAGTACAGGCCTGCGGTGGATGACCTAGGGACGCTTGCTGTTGTCGCAAACGTCTTTGCGTTGCCCGTTGGAATTTATACGACACAGGCGCTCTTCCAGAACCTGCCCCCGCTGGAGCTTGCGACTGTGGGTGTCATGCTGGCCGAGAGTTATCTGGCGGGCTATGGTATAAGGAATATAATTAAGTCCACGGTCAAGCGTCCCCGTCCCTATATGTATACGGACAAGTGGGACTGGAATTCCGTGAGGGACGGTGACTACACGCTTTCTTTCCCCAGCGGACATACGACGGATGCCTTTATGGGGGCGACATTTCTTTCATATACCTTCTGGAAATACTACCCGGACTCCAAGTACAGGATTCCTGTGATAGCGACTTCCTATACAATCGCGTTGACCACCGGGCTGCTCAGGGTTGCCAGCGGCAATCACTTTATGTCAGATGTGGCGGCGGGAGCGGTTTTAGGAACGGCCATAGGCTTTTTTGTTCCGTTTTTTCACGAAAAGATTGCGTCTGTCAAATACAAGGGGCAGCAGGTTCTCGCCTTTGATGGTCAGAGCCTGACGGCAACGCTAAGATTCTAGAGTTCCCTCTAAAACGAGCTTTTCAGCTTCTTCCTGTGGAAGGGGTTTGCCCCAGAGGTAGCCCTGTATGAAATCACAACCTATCTCGCGCAGGGTCTTAAGCTGGGCTTCCTCTTCTATTCCTTCGGCTATGACATCAAATCCCATGATGTGGCCTATGGAGATGATGGCAGCCACGTACTGCTTGGATGAGTCGCTGGTGTTCATCTTGTCTATGAAGGACTTGTCAACTTTGAGCAGGTTTGCGGGGAACTTGTTCAGGTAGCTCAGCGATGAGTATCCGGTACCAAAGTCGTCTATTGCAATCTTGACACCCATTGCCTTGATGGAGTTTATGCACTGAATGGCCTTGTCCGCAGAGTCAATCATGATGGACTCGGTTATTTCCACTTCCAGCTGGCTGGGGGGCAGGCCGCTTTCGTTCAGCGCGCTCTTAAGCTCGTCCAAGAAGTCGTTCTTCATCAGGTGCCTGACCGAGGCGTTTACGCTCAGGGTAATGTCCGCGCCAGTCCTTCGCAAGAGGTCGCCAAAGAAGGCAGTGGACTTTTTTATGGCCGCTCCGTCCACCTTGTCAATAAGGCCGACTTTCTCGGCAACAGGTATGAACTCGCCCGGACTTATCATCTTTCCGTCCTCGTCCCTCATGCGGACAAGAGCCTCGAATCCGCGCAGCTTGTGCGAGATGTCAAACTGGGGCTGAAGGTAGAAGAAAACGTTGTCTTTCTCCAGGGCTGTCCTTATCATCTTCTCTATTTCCAGAGTCCGCTCAATCCTAAGGATGTCGGACGTAAAGCGCAGGCTGCGGATGCTGTTGTTGGTGCGCTTGACCTCGTACATGGCCGCATCCGCATAGGAGAAGAGGCTGTCGGTGGTCTTTGCGTCGGTGGGGAATTCCGCGTAGCCAAAGCTTGCTGTTATGTAAAAGTCGCACTCATCGACAGTGATTCTGTTTTCAAGCACTGTCTGGTAGTAGTGGACGGCATTCACAAGGTCATCGTCAGACCGGTAGTTTTGCAAAACCAGGGCAAACTCATCACCGCTCAGGTGGGAGACAAAGTCGCGGGTACCGGAAAGCTCCGTCTCTGCGGCTGTCCTCCAGCGGGAGGCCACCTCAATCAGCACGTTGCTTCCGACCTTCTGTCCCATAGTGGAGTTGATGCTCTTGAAGTTGTTCAAGTCTATGGACACGACGGCGAATTTATCGCCCTTCTGTATCAGCCTGCTTATGAATTCCGAGCAGGCAAATCTGTTGGGCAGGCCCGTGAGCTGGTCGGTGGTTGCCTGGTTGCTGAGTTTCATCTGGTAGCTGTCTATTTTCTCGTTCCGCTGGAAAATCAGAAGTATAGCGATTATCGTGACCAGCGTTGTGAAAAATCCGGGGATTATGCTCTGGAGGTTCTGGGCGAACAAAAGCCCCCTGACCAGATTCAATATTCGGAAGGTGCATATCACAAGGGCGACACGGAAACCCCTTTTCCTGAAAAAAACGACCAGAATAATGACACAGATGTTGGAGATGGAGGAGAGTACGCCCGTAAAGGAAGCTATGGGGAGGGGACGCTTTCCGATTATAAAGACACCATTGGCTGAGGCAACCCTGCCTGTTATGATTTCCGTGACGACGTAGAGCAGGATGATGAACACGAACATCAGCATGGATCTGCCCCTGTGTTCCGATGCGATGCCCAAGATGTTTTCGATGCCGATGTCTTTTTTCCTGTCTCTTGCCATAAACCTACTGAGCCAGTTTCAAAGAGTCCATGGCAACACGTTGCCTGGGACTTTTGAAACTGCCTCTACTCTCATTGTAGCAAAGGTCAGCTTAAATAGCAAGGAATTTGTTGTTAGAAGTGCACTGGCGGCACTGGCGGCTAAATTGACAGAACTGGGTGGCTAGTAAAAGAATCGGATTTGTGATACTATGACTGCACTTATCTTGCGGAGGTCTGAGATGATTACTTACTGGCAGCAGGAAAAGGGCAGGTTTGTCGAAAAGGAAGAGAATGAGCTTGCCGCAGACTCCGTTACCTGGGTGGATGCCCGCTCCGTTACGAGTGATGACGTGGAGATTTTGGAAACCCGCTATCACGTGGACACTGAGAGCATTCTGGACATCCTCGACCCCGATGAGCTTTCCCGCATAGAGTACATCGACTACAACGAGGACTCCAAGTACATCTTGACGATTCTCCGCTTGCCGGTGTTCAATCCCAACAATGACATAAGCTACTTTTGTGCCCCGCTCGGCATAATAACCTTCGGGAAAATCGTGATTACGATATGCTGGACGGACTGTGAGGTTCTCCGCGATTTCTCCGCCAACCGGGTCAAGGAGCTGAACATAACTGACATCCCCGCCTTTATCATCCGTATACTGGCAAGGGGCGACCTGACATTCTTGCGCTACCTGAAGGAGCTGAACAGGCGGGCCACGACGATACAGAACGAGATGTTCCGCACGGTGGAAAACGAGGAGTTTTTGCAGCTGCTCAACATCCAGAAGTCACTCGTATACTTTGAGACTGCGCTTAAGAGCAACCAGCTGCTCTTGGAAAAGCTCAAGAAGACCCGCATCCTTAAGTTTGACGATGATGACCGTGACTGGCTGGATGATGTGGATGTTGACAACCGGCAGGCTATGGAGATGGCGGATACCTACACCAACATCATGGCTCAGATGATGGATGCCTGTGCCTCGCTCATTTCCAACAACCTGTCAATCGTAATGAAGCGCATGACCATAATCTCTATCGTCATTACGATACCGACATTCGTTACCAGTTTCTTTGGCATGAACATCCCCCTGCCTTGGGGCAACATGGGCTTCCTTGGCATGGTGTTCACTAGCGCGATATGCCTTGTGTCGGCTATTGTCGGATGGTACGTCATAATGAAGACCTCCAAGTATGCCAAGCCTCTTGTCACACGCAGAAGATGGCTCAAGGGCAGGCGTAAAAAGAAGTAGGGGCATCCCTGAAAACAGGGCAGGCCCTGTTTTTGGAGATTGCCTTAGAGTCTTAAGAGCCAGTTGCAAAAGTCGGTTACTGTTGCACTGGCTTGGGAAGCTTGAAGGACGGGCTTGCCCGTTTTATGGAGAGACCCGTAGGGACACTTTCCGCTGGGGCTTACACAAAAAACATTGACGGCATTAGTATAAAAATCTATAATATGCAATTATGAAGCCAATTTTGATTAAAGATTTGCTCACTTCACAGCCTGATGGCCGCGAGGTGACGGTTTGTGGCTGGGTAAGAACCAAGAGGGATTCCAAGAACCTTGTATTCATCCAGGTGAACGACGGGAGCTGCTTTGCTTCCATACAGCTGACTTTTGACCGCAATGCTCCTGCTGGCGGAGCGGATGCTAGTAATATAGAAGAATCTTTAAAAGACGTTACGACCGGTGCTTCTGTCAGGGCGACAGGCAGCATAATCCCATCTCCTGCCTCCGGACAGGCCGTCGAGGTAACGCTCAAGACCCTGACCGTCCTGGGCAAGTGCCCGACCGATACGTATCCACTACAGAAAAAGAACATGAGCATGGAGTACCTGCGTGAGAACGCCCATCTCCGTGCCAGGACTAACACATTCGGCGCGGTGTTCCGCCTGCGCAACCAGATGGCGATTGCCCTGCACACCTTCTTTCAGGAGAGGGGCTTCCAGTACATCATGGCTCCGGAAATCACCTGCTCCGATGCTGAGGGCGCTGGCGAGATGTTCCAGGTGACGACCCTCTCCCTGGAGAAGATAGCCGAGCTTGGCGTCAAGGCCGGGCAGGGCGGCATGAAGATAGAGGATGCCCATAAAATCGTGGACTACAGCAAGGACTTCTTTGGCAAGAAGGCTGGACTCACTGTTTCAGGGCAGCTGGAGGCGGAGACCCTTGCCACCGCGCTCAGCCGTGTCTACACATTTGGCCCGACCTTCCGCGCGGAGAATTCCAACACCCCCCGCCACCTATCCGAGTTCTGGATGTGCGAGCCTGAGATGGCCTTCTTTGACCTCTTTGACGACATGGACTTGGAGGAAGAGTTCCTCAAGTACCTGTTCAACTGGGCTTTGACCAAGTGCCGCGACGACCTTGAGTTCTTTGAGAAGAGGATTCAGAGCGGGGTCATCGCCCAGCTGCAGCACGTGGTTGACACCCCCTTCAAGAGGATTACTTATACCGAGGCCGTGGAGCAGCTGCAAGCATACAACAAGGAATTCGAATTCCCGATTGAGTGGGGCAAGGAGCTTCAGACTGAGCACGAGCGGTGCCTGACTGAGAAGATTTTCAAGTCCCCGGTCATGGTCTACAACTACCCCAAGGACGTGAAAGCCTTCTACATGAAGCAGAACGAGCCTGACGAGCAGGGGCGGCGGACAGTCCGTGCCGTGGACGTGCTTGTTCCCGGCCTTGGCGAGATAACCGGCGGCTCTGAGCGTGAGGTGAGCTATGAGAAATTGCTCAAGGTCTGCGAGGAGAGGGGGATGGACATGAGCAACTACCAGTGGTATCTGGATTTAAGACGATTCGGCAGCGTACCCCACTCAGGGTTCGGCCTTGGATTTGACCGCCTGCTCCGCTACATAACCGGCATGGCTAACATCCGCGATGTCGTTCCATATCCTCGTGCTCCGCGCCTTGCGGATTTCTAGGATTGGCAGCCTATGTCGGAAGTATTGTCAACGCTTAATAATCCCCCATTTGGAAGGAAGGTGTTCTTTGTGAACCCTTCTTTCAAGGTTCAGTCCAGGATAATTAACGTCCTTCGTGAGAACGAGTATGAGATTTACATCATCCAGAGGTGGAGGGATGTAAAGAACTATTTGAGCAAGAATCCCGATTCCATCTGCCTGATGAACGTGGACTCGCAGATACCGATTGCCTCTTGGATAGCTATGGTCTACACCTTCTCCAAGGAGAGAGTCCTTAACACGATTGTTTGTGGCTTCCTTACGGAGGGGGCGGCCAAGAATGCAGCCAAAGTCCTCGATGTCATCAAGCTTGGGGCGGGGTTTAACACGACATCCGGGGATGAAACCCACGTCACGAACGTACTCAAGAACATCTTTGATGTCCTGGGAGCAAAGGGACGCAGGCAGCACGTCCGATGCTCCTGTTTCAAGGAGAATGCCTTTGTCTACGTTACCCTGCACGATTCTGGTGGCAATCCCACGATGTTACAGATGAAGATAGTGGACATCTCATCTGCGACTGTCGCCGTGGAAGTTCCTGAAGTCCTCAGGGGCAAACTAAAGATAGGAACGCTTTTTCAGAGTGTCATAATAACCCTGAACGGCAGGCAGCTCAACACGGGGCTTAAGGTTTTTCTCCTAAAGAAGACCGAGAAGCAGACAGAGATTGCCATATTCTCATATCCTTCAAACTTGCCTGCTGAGTCTAAGGCCTACATAAGGAACTTCATTTCCGATACTTTGCAGAAGGAGATGGATCGCTGCATAAACGGTATGAAGGAAGACAAGACCGACTACAACATGGAGGCTGCCAGTATGCAGCTCGTCCAGAATGCCAAGGATGCCGGGGTTAACGTTGATGCTGCCAATAAAGCCCCCGCTAGCGAACAGGCAGATTCATCTGACACTGATGAAAAGCCCGCTGAGGAATCTGCACAATCCAATGCTGATGAGACTGCACAATCCAATGCTGGGGGCGGCACGGAGGACGGGGCCTAGGCTGCTGCGGATGAGGCGGGGAAAACGTCTGAAGGGGGGGCGCTATCACAGGGAGCTTACGCCCCGAACCCTTATACAGATTCTTTACTTCTCTATAAGGTATACCTCGTCAAATGACCTCTTCTCATACGCGGCTTCCTGCGCCTTTGGTTTTCTTCTTTCTTTCTTGCCGCTGGTGATGATGATACTGACCATATTGGTTCGTGTCCTACATGCCAAAGGCGAGATGGTCTCTGAAATTCTCAAGGTCTACCCCCTTGTCGGCCTGACAGTGAACATAGAGAACATAATCGAGTCCTTAAAGCAGATCCGTAAAATCACGAACTTTGATGTGGTCGTCTCCATAACGACAATCTGGATGGCCCGACGTTTTTTCATATCGCTTACAAGAAGCTTTAGAAGGATTTTCAAGAGGGCGGACAGGCAGCAGAAGGGCTTTATCCTTATCTTTTCTTTCGCTGCCGAAGCTTTGATGACTATATTCATTTCCGCCCTGATTTTTCTCTTGGTAAGCTTTCGTTCCATAGTCCGCCTGCCTATTCTGGATCAGCTTACGGTCGCCTATCCTGAGCTGATGGCTTCGTTCACAGAGCTTATTGCGGGAACATTCCCCTTCATCCTGCTCTTTATAGGCTGTGTCATAGTCTACAAGTTCCTGAGCCGAACCAACCCTACATTGGCTGACTGTATTTTCCCGGCCCTTTTATGCACCTTTTCCTTCTGGGGCTTTCGCAAGTTGATGAAACTTTTCATCAACGTTAACCGCTACAACACCGTATACGGGGTTTTGAGCAATGTGATTGTCCTGCTGCTTGAGGTTTACTTTTTCTTTATGATTTTCCTCTTCTTCGCCCAGCTTTTATTCGTAAACCAGTTCTTTGACAGCCTGCTCTTGGGCGAGCTGTATTCCCTGCCCGGCAGGAATGAGACCCTTCTAAAGGATTCCGTCAAGAGGTTAATCTTCATAAAGCCCGATTCCCTGCTGGAAAAACAAGAGAACATCCTGTGCCTAAAGAAGGGAAGTTACGTCTACCGGCAGGGTGAAGAAGGCCTTTATTCCTATTATATTGCGGAAGGCGAGGTTATGCTGTCCAGGGAGAACAGCCTGCGCTATCTGGAGGAGGGTGCCTTCTTTGGTGAGGAGTCCTGTATTTTGCATCAGGAGCGGAATGAGGATGCCTTTGCGGTGAGTGACTGCATCTTGATAAAGGTTCCTGTGGGATTATTCAATTCCATGTTGGAAAGCAACCCGACTTTGGCACAAAAGTCACTTTCCAAGTTCAGACCCAGACCATAGGGGGGATACAAGTATTATGGAAGTGATACGGGCTTCGGTCATGGGTTTTTGCATGGGGGTCAAGAGAGCCGTCGAAAAGGCGGAGCTGGCCCTTGCGGAGCGGGATGCCAATACTGATGGCAAGGTCTACAGCCTGGGGCCTTTGATACACAACCCCTCGGTTCTTTCAGACCTGCAGGAGAGGGGGCTGGGAATCCTTTCCGCAGACTGTGTTGCCCAGGGGGCAAATCTTGCTGTCCAGGGGGCAAACCTTGTTGCCCAGGGGTCAAATCTTGCTGTCCAGGGGGGCTTTCCCAGTCTGGAAGGAGACAGCGTGCTCATCCGTGCTCATGGCACGACCCCAGCTGTCATGGAAGGCTTGTCCAGAGCTGGTGCCAGAATAGTTGACGCGACTTGCCCAAGGGTGCACCTGAGCCAGAAGAGGGCAATGGAGTGGAGCGGCAAGGGGTACGTGATAGTGATAGCCGGAGACCGCAATCATGGGGAAGTGACAAGCATCTCATCGTTTGCAGGCGGTAGGGTTTTTGTCGTGCAGGATGCGGACGAGGCTAGGGAGCTTGTTCAGTCGGGGCAGCTTTCTTGCGATACGGTTTTGATAGCCCAGACGACTTTCAGCCCTTCTGAGTTTGCCCGGATAAGCAGCGTCCTTAAGCTCGCCATTCCTGACATCGTGGTGTTTGACTCCATTTGCAGTGCCACGATGGAACGGCAGCAGGCTCTCAAGGAACTTGCACAAAAGGTGGAAGGAATCATTGTGATAGGGGGCAAGTCCTCTGCCAACACCCGCAGGCTTTACGAAAGTGCCAGGAAACTGGTTCCCCTTGCAGATTTGATAGAAGACGAGTCCATGATAAAGAAAGAGTTCTTTGCCCTGGGTAAAGTGGGAATTACCGCGGGGGCCAGCAGCCCGGAATCTGTCATCAGGGCTGTGGAGTCGGCATTGTTGGCAGGAGCCAGTAGCTAAAACTTCTGCTGACCGGCTCTGTTGGCCGGTTGGCCGAGGCTGTTATAGCCGGTCAGCCGAGCCTGCTAACAATGCCGAGCCTACTAGCCGGGCGGCTAGTTTGTAATCCTGTAGAACTTCTTGTATGCTTTCCAAGTTGAACTAATAAGGCTGTCAACATCGGAAGTCCTAGGCCGCCAGCCCAAGGTCTTGTAGGCCAGTTCAGAGGATGCCGTAAGCTGGGCAGGATCTCCCGCCCTTCTTCCAACGTATTCCGCCTTTATCTCTTTGCCGGTTATACGGCGGGCGGCTTCCAGCATCTCGGTTACGGTGATTCCCTTGCCCGTCCCCAGGTTGAGCGTCAGGCTTTTCTTCTTGTTCACTATGTAGTCCAAGGCCAGAACGTGGGCTGAGGCCAGGTCTGAGACGTGTATGTAGTCACGGATACAAGTTCCGTCGCGGGTCTTGTAGTCGTTGCCGAATATGCTTATCTTGTCGCGCTTGCCTACGGCGACTTCCATCATGACCGGAAGGAGGTTGGCCGGATGCCGCTCCAGTCCGTACAGGACTCCGTCCGTGTCATAGCCGGCCGCATTAAAGTAGCGCAGGGAGGCAAAACGCAGGCCTTTGAGCTTTTCGTACCACCCCATGAATTCTTCTATCTTGAGCTTGGTAAAACCGTAGTAGTTCTCAGGATTCGTAGGGTGCTTTTCGTCCAGGGGCTGGTACTGAGGCTCGCCAAAGACCGCCGCGCTGGAGGAAAAAACCATGTTCTTGCAGTTGTGCTCCATCGCTGAGTTCAGGATGTTGATAGTGCCGTTAATGTTGTTCAGCGAGTATTTCTCAGGATTTGTCATGGACTCGCCCGCCGCCTTGAATGCGGCCAGGTGTATGAAAGCGTCAAAGCCCAGCTCAAAGGCTTCGTTCAGGTCTTCCGGGTGCAGGATATCGCCCGCGATGAATTCGTTATCAGAGAAAAGGTTCTGAACCAAGCCGCTCGAAAGGTTGTCAAAGACCGTCACCTCGTGGCCTTTTGCCATAAGCTCTTTGACCACATGGCTGCCGATGTATCCTGCTCCGCCTATCACCAAAACTTTCATACGCCTGTACTCCTTATAGGGCAAATGCCCAGGGCTGAAACCCTTGCTCCCATATTATAGGGTCTTTCTTCCCCTGTCAATCACGGTTTATGCGGCTATGTGTTGCCTGTGCTGGGCAGAATAGGCTGTCGTGAGTTTCCGCTCAATGGAACAATACAGTTTCACCGGAAAACTAATGCTGCTCCATCTCCGAGACATTAATCAGCGTTTCCTGTCAAAGTTTCGTAACTCTTTGTGTTACGAAACTTTGCGAATTTCGGAGTTAACAGTGAATAATCCGCATTCGGATTATTCACTGTTTCCTTAGACCTGCATGGAGCTGTCAGCCTTATGGGAGCCTCCGTAACCCAGATTCCTGTCATTTGTTTAAAGTAGGTATAAGGATAGACAGGAGTCGGCGGCCATGAAGGCAGCAACAATGGAGACGTTATATGGCAGAAGGTTCAGGCGGCTACACAGGATACAGGCAGGGACAGGATTGTACAACTACGGCTTCCGTGACTACTCAGCAACTTTCGGACGCTTTACATGGAAAAGAAATTTTATGCAAAATTGCATGACGATATATCTCCTTGTATCACCTAAAAGATGTAAAACTTTTTGTTGTGGTCACTCTTGTTTATCTCTCATGGATTGTTTTTTATGGAAGTTTCCATTTTGGCGACCAAACGAAAGTTGAAAGGATAGATTACCAGACCTTACGGTTCGTGAAGGGTAGACGTATTACCGAGATTACTAGCTCAGACATTGCCAAAATTTATATCCAAAAAATAGAGACTGTAATAATGGGATATTATGAAGGATATAAAGTTTTGGTAATGGACAAGAATAATGAAAAATATAGGTTTACTTATATCTTTGAATTATCAGACTCTTCTTGTCCAGATTGGATTGACAGTTTCCTTTGTGCAACCGAAAACTTTTGGGGTTTGGCTGATAGGGGTATGATGTTGTTGCCGCCAGACATCTTGTTTTGCAATTAATCAGATTGTCAGGAGCCAGAGCAGCCCCTTTCACAAGCTGCCTGGCTTTTTACTTTTGATAAGGACAATGGACCTGTTCGGAACCGCAGCGCAGCCTCAAGGCAACCCGGTTTGTTTCCTCAAGAAAGCGGGCTGTTTGTAGAATTTTGTCTACAAAAACAGTGGATTGTCCGCGCCGCGAACACTGGACTGTCCGCGCCACGAACACTGGACTGTCAGCATCGCGGACACTGGACTGTCAGCTATGTGAACCGTTGGCTGCCAGAGATGCGAACAGCGGAGTGACAAGGATATGTGGGCTACTACACATGTAGGGCAAACGCATTTTAAGGACTTTTAAATATATACTTAACAAAGTATACTATAAAAAAAACGTAAAAAGCATTAGAATCTC
>JAFTEK010000039.1 GCA_017453705.1 Treponema sp. | reverse complement strand
TTTGCTATTGAGCAGAAGGCATCCGAGCCTTTTAGACCCATGAAGTTTTTGACAAGACTGCTGGACGGCAGGCTTCCATTCCTTGAGTCCGGAGACTTGATGTAGTTTTCCAGTGACTCGCAGCTTATTAGGCTGAGCGAGTAGCCGCGTCCCTTGTCACTTACAGAGAAAAGGCCTTCCTCGTAGTCACCGGCACATCTTGCCAACCTTGGGTTAGTCGCGTTATAAGTGGCAAGGGTTGTTCCGTTCGTTGCATCTATGACATATATCGTGTTCCGCTTTATCCCGGCAAAGAAGCGGTTCTGGTACTTGCCGCTGCCAAACAGACATGGCTGGCTCAGGGATGTTTCAGTGGAAAACTTTACCTTTACATTTCCCTTCTTCATGTCCCAGTAATAGAGGTAGCCTGACGGGGAGTACATTATGGCCGTTTTCTCGCTGTCCCCGGTCCTGGCCATTGTAATCATTCCGGGAATTGTCTTTATGTTCTTAAGTGTCTCGCCTGTCCTTGCGTTGAGTATGTAGATTCCCCCTGTCGTGGAAGTCCCCACAAAGAGGTATGTCCCCCTTGCGGAGTATGAAAGGCAGGTAAGGGGGCTTTTGAACCTCTTTGCGAATCGGCGGTTCAGGCTGTTCCAGTCGTATACGGAAAGCCTGTTCGTGGACATTCCGTCGCTTTCGTATGCCGCGACATCATCGCCGGCAGGATTGAGGTCAAGCATTTCTATCGGAAGATCCCCGATCTGATAGCGTTCTCCCTGGTTAATGCCGTTCCATTTTACAAGGAAACCGTCATTTCCTGCCGTGAAGAATGATTGGTCGTTAGCTTTCGTGGCTATCACAGTCACTGCACCGTCATGCTGCTGGCAGGACAGATAGGACTGGGCTGACAGGCTTCCTGCTAGGAGAGACATCGTGACTAACGATAGTATGCAGAAAGAAGGGCTTCTTTTTTTCATTTCCTTTCCCCCTTTTATTTATTTCTTGTAGTTTGCTATTAAGTAGCGCACGTCTCCAGTGAGCGCGAGTACCAAAAGAAGCGCGACAAAGGCTATTCCTACATATTGTATGTAATACAAGAGCTTGGGATGCATCTTGCGCCTTGCGACGATTTCTATGAAGGCAAACAGGATAAGCCCTCCATCCAATATCGGGATGGGCAGGAGGTTTGTTATGAAAAGCGATATGCTTATAAAGGCCAGAATCTGCAAGCTGCTTATGATCCCAACATGGGCGCCTTCAGCAAAACCTTGTTTTACCGTGTCCCCCAGCATTGTCGTCATACGGACAGGACCGGAGATTACATTGGTCACGTCAACCCCCTTAAAGAGGATGGCAATGCCTTTGAATGTCAGGGCTATAAAGCTTCCGCACTGCTTCGCGCCTTCCACGACGGCAGCTGGAAAGGAAAAAGGCCCGTAATGGGTCTCAATTATGGAGTCAACTGACGAGACGATGCCCAGCTTGCCCATGCCTGTCTCTTTGTCAAGCAGGCTGTGGACGGTAAGCTCCATAATCTCTCCGTCTCTCTCCAGCGTTATACGGATGTCCTCGTCTGAATGGATTGCGATGAAATTTTGAAGATCCACGAAGGTCTCCATGTCTTTTCCGTTCATCGCCTTTATTATGTCCCCGCTCATCATGCCCGCCTCATGAGCCGGGGATGCCATGCCCTCATAAATCTCATCGGCCATGCTCACCTGTGTTCCTGCGCTGTAGTAGCTGTAGCCCATCATCGCTATGGTAAGGAAAGCTATGAATCCGAAAACCAGGTTAAAAAAGGGCCCTGCAAAGGCAATGAGCAGGCGCTTAAGAGGATGCACCCCATAGAATGAGTCGCTGTCTCCTTCTATGGACTTCCTGTTTTCCTCCATTGCCTTTTTGAAGTCATTCTCACCTTTCATCGCGCAGTAGCCGCCCAACGGTATCATTGACAGCCTGTAGTCAGTGCCGCCGACCTCCTTGTGCAGCAGGACGGGACCCATTCCAACGGAAAAAGCAAGCACCTTTACACCTAAGGCCTGGGCCGCGATGAAATGGCCAAGCTCGTGGAAAAAAACCAGGAATCCAAGGCCGACAATGCCTATTATTATTGTCAAGAGTATTGTCAAGAGATGCCCCCTGCCATTTTAACAAGCGATGATGCTGCTTTGTTACGTGCGATTTTATCCGCCTCATTCACGGCATCAAAGCTTTCTGCTTCCGCAGACCAGTCCTCCTGCAGGGTATCCTCAACAATTCTTGCTATATCCGTGAATGAGCATTTCTTTTCAAGGAAGGCGGCGACAGCGACCTCGTTGGCCGCATTGAATGCTATCGTGTAAGATTTGCCAGACTTTGCGCAGGAGTAGGCGAGGGACAGCATGGGAAACGAGTCCATGCGGGGAGGGTAGAAAGTCATTGTGCTTCCCGCCAGGTCAAACTCCTTTAAGTAATTCTCCCTGTTCTCAGGCCACAGGAGCGCACCAAGAATCGGATGCCTCATGTCAGGGTTAGAAATCTGCGCATAAAGCATTCCGTCCCTTGTCCGCACCAGGCTGTGGACAAGGCTCTGGGGGTGCACCACGACCTTCACCCGGTCAGGCGGCATGTCAAAAAGCCTGCAAGCTTCTATTACCTCAAGGCCTTTGTTTGCCAACGTCGCGCTGTCTATCGTGATTTTCTTCCCCATGTTCCAGGTGGGGTGGCATAGGGCTTGTTCCACGGTGACGGCTTTCAGCTGCTCGTCCGTGTAGTCCCGGAAAGGGCCTCCGCTGGCTGTTATAATAATCTGGGCGATGTTGTCCTTTCCTGACTGGTCAATCAGATTGAACACCGCGCTGTGCTCGCTGTCCACCGGTATTATGGAGCAGGCATTTTTTTTTGCAAGCGATGAAATCAACGGCCATGCCATGACTACCGTTTCTTTGTTTGCAAGGGCAAGATCCATGCCTGCCCCTAGCACGATGGCGGACGGCTCAAGCCCTGCCGCCCCCGCTATCCCGTTGACGGCGATATCGGCCCCGCATGACGAGACAAGCTTGCGGATTCCGTCCATGCCATCAGTTGAGAAAAGGCTTCCCGGGCAAGAAAATTCCCCGCAGAGGCGTTCCAGGGAAGCACTGTCATGGCCTGCCGAAAGGCCTACGACCTTGAAGTCCTCTTTCATCCTCCTGGCTATGTCAAGTGTCTGGCTGCCGATTGAACCAGTGCAGCCCAGGACTAGGATTTTCTTCATTTTGGTGCGTAAAAAAGGATTATCAAAAAGTAGTAGACGGGCGCGGACATCAAGATTGAGTCTATGGTGTCCAGAACCCCGCCACGTCCGGGAACTACCCTGCCAGAGTCCTTTATCCCTGCCGAGCGTTTGAAGACGGACTCAGCCAAATCCCCTACGATTGCAGCCAATGCCGTGCATACCGACAGGATTATGACTTTGTACAAGGGGCCTTCAAAAAGCTCCGGGCAAAAGTGGTAGCCTATAAGCCCTGCAATCACGGAACCCACAATGCCGCCGATAAAACCGACTATGCTCTTGTTCGGGCTGGCCTTTATTATCCCCCTGTTGTTCTTGCCCAAAAGGATTCCAAAGAACCACGCCAGGCTGTCACAGAGGAATACCATGAGCAGGAACACCGATATCGTCTGCGAAGAGATGTCCATGCCCTTGTTTTTCAGAAAGCTCATCCTTGACAGGAAAGTAAGAAGGTAGCCGGTGTACAGGACGATAAAACTTACGGAGGCAATCCTCACGAGCGAATGTTCAAATGTCCTGGCTGTGAAAACCTCAGCGGCAAGGACAAGGAGGATGGCGACGATGAAAGTGTATGTGATGAATTCCGGGCCCGTGATTCCCGGCAGGTTCTTACCGCCGGAGAAAGTCGGGAACACGGCGAAGAGGGCCGCGGCAAAAGGTATGGCCACGGCGAGGAATATCACGAATCCACGTTTGTGCAGAGGGGTCTTGCCGGAGAACATTGTATAAAGCTCGCTCGCCCCGATTCCGCACATAAAACAGATGAATATGTGCAGGGGAAGGTGCGCGTGGAAATTCAGCAGCGCGATGAAGAGAATAGCGGGAACTCCAATAAAGAAGGTAAGCAGCCGCTTTATGAGGTTTGACTTGTTCATCTGTTGTCTCCTACGGCCTTTTCGTCCGGAACCGCACCGAATTTCCTTGTCCGCCTCTGGTACTCCGCTATGTCTGCCAAAAACTCGTCCTTGCCATAGTCAGGCCAGAGCGTGTCGGAGAAAACAAGCTCCGCGTATGCCGACTTCCACATAAGGAAGTTGCTCAGCCTCTTTTCCCCGCCCGTCCGTATCAAAAGGTCGACATCCGGTAAGTCCTGGATATCAAAAGCAGACGAGATGTCTTCCTCTGTGATTTGGCCTGAAGGTTTGCCTTTTATCTTGTTTACTGCCCGTACAATCTCATCCCGACCGCCGTAATTGACAGCCAGGACCACAGTGAGGCCTGTGAAGCCCTTTGTGTCCTCCTGAGCCTGGATTATGTCTTTCTGGATTATGTCTGGGAGTCCCGCCAAATTCCCTATTTGCCTGACACGAATCTGGTTGTCACGGTAGAACTGCAACTCGTCAAGCAGGTGGATATGTATAAGATTCATCAGGAAGCCGACTTCCTGCTCAGTCCGCTTCCAGTTTTCTGTTGAGAATACATAGAGGGTCACGTAGTCCAAGCCTATGTCAGCGGCAGCCTTAGTTATATCCTTGGCCCTCTTGAGACCTTCCTCGTGACCTTTTGTCCTGA
>JAFTEK010000038.1 GCA_017453705.1 Treponema sp. | reverse complement strand
TTGATTTGCCTCTAAAAAATCATCCACATATCTCATAATTGAATAACCTGTATTTTTGCACTTGAAAAAATTTCCATTAACATTTAAGTCAACAAAAAAAAGTTTGCAGGCCTTATTGCCCTTGTTTTCAAGCTTTATACTCCCATAAGTTCGATAACAAAGCCCCTCTAGAATATTAAAAGAAAATCGCGGAGGGAAATCCATCTTCACAGTTATTAAAACACCGTCTTTTTGACCAACTATTTCAAGAAAACTCATTTTCTTGCAGGGAGAAATATTTGTGCCAACAAAAACAATCAGAAAAAAAACTATTCTTTTCATTGCCGCTTAAAGGAATCATTTGTTTTTTTATGAAAAACAATCCCCCACAAGGGTAACTGCCGTAGCCTAGTCAATACCACTTCGGGAACCATTCCTCGATTGTCATTGCTTCCGGGTTTATACAAAACAATTCCATAACCTCCGTCTGATATAATTTTCCTTTATCATTCAATGCCACACCAGAAATCACAAACGGCTCTTCCAACAAATCCATGGCAATTCCCTTAAGATTTTTTTTCCAAGAATCTGGCTTCGCGGCTCGTCTTTCAAGCTTTAAAGCTTCGTTGTCCGAACCGAAGAATCCAACATTCATATTAAACCCTCCGACAGCAGATTCTTGTCCTTTATCGTCTTCCAATACATAAATATAATCTGTGATAAAACTGAAATCATCTAACGAGTCAGTAACATAATACAAATACAAGTGCTCATCAGCTTTCACTACATCGCCCAAATCGCCAGCGAAGTACAATCCTTCAGTTATCTCAACCTTCTTGTAATTATCATATTTAGGCCGTTCCTGAGAAAAACAGCTGATAAATATGAAGCAATAGATAAGTAAAGAAACGCTAAACCTCATTCTTCTGTCACCTCTTTTCGTTTTAATTTTCAGACCGGCACTTTTGGTGCCGGCTCAAGACTTTCACGACTTACGTGCGGAACTTACATAATCCCTGAACACATCCGGACACTTTTCTTTGCCAGCTGTCATTCATCGACAAAATCCTTTCTTCTTCTGAACAAAGACATCAGCTTTGACAAGTATCTGTCCAAGGCCGCAGGTTGTACATATTCCCACTCAAGGTCCAATTTGCCCAAGAAGTTCCTTTCAAAACTTTCTTTTATCAGAATCTCTTTTTTCGTCGGCTCCACATCATTAAAGGCAAAGTTTTTCCCCCACTTTTTTTCCTGCACCCGCCCTTCAACCAGCTCAATATCTTTGCTATACGCGCTGAGCCTGAACAGAATCGTCCTTCAGGTCTACGCCCCTGGGGAGACATTCTTGCGCAGGCTATATTCAAAGCCCTGTATAGGCTATATTCAAAGCCCTGTATAGGCTATATTCAAACCCTTGTATAGGCTATATTCAAACCCTTGTACAGGCTATATTCAAACCCTTGTACAGGCTATATTCAAACCCTTGTATAGGCTATATTCAAACCCTTGTATAGGCTATATTCAAACTCCTGTATAGGCTATATTCAAAGTCTTGCGTAGGCTAAGGCAGATATTCAGGGCAGATGTTCTTGAGGGACTTTAAAATACGCTGTTTTTTCATGACGTCACCGCCGGTAAGCTCCTCAAGATGACCACGGGCTTCCTTCCTGCCGGAATTGTCCTGATATGAGCAGCTGCAGGTTGTCGCCATATAGCCGTATTCATTTCCGTGGGCGATGATGCTGTTGACATCCGCATAGTAAAGGGGTCTTATCACGGTGAGAGGATAGTCTCTGTAACGCATAGCCGGGGCCATTGTAGAAAGTTCCCCCCGGTTAATCATGTTCATAAGCAGGGTTTCAAGAACATCGTCCAGATGATGACCGAGGGCGAGCTTGTTGTATCCATTTTTCAGGGCGTAGTTCAACAGCTCCGTCCTGCGCTGCGTCGAGCACCACCAGCAGTTCATCCTGCGGCCGCTCTTGAGCCTGCCGAGAACATTCACATTCAAATTCTCTATCCCAAGCCCCCAGCCACTGAACAAGCCGCAAAGCTCACCGGACAGGGCAGGGGTTATCTCGCTCTGTATATGGAGCGCCGTAACGCTAAAGTTGGAATTCTTCCTTTTGAGCCTGTTGGCAAAATAATGGATGAGGGCCGTGGAATCCTTGCCCCCTGAAGCCCCGACAAGAATCCTGTCCCCGTCGCATATCATATTATAGTCGTATACGGCCTTGTCGATAACTCTGAATAAAAAAGGCTGTCCCATATTCCACCCAAAAAAAACAGGTTCCAACTGCTGGAACCTGCAATTATAAGTTTACATCCTCAATGTTTCGACCATGTATCGGATTGAAGTCCCGCTGTCGTCTTGCACCGTCTTTTGTATAAGGAAAACCAAGGACTTGCCGGTGGGATCCGTGAAAATCCTCTCTATCTCGTAGGAGCTTACGCCTTTCCTCTCATAGCCTGGGTTGCCGACCTTCCAGGAGCCAAGAAGCTTGCCGTCCTGGTCTTCCATCCTCATGTCTATATAGTAACTTGAGCTTACGTCCCTGCCCTTGCCCTTGACGGTCTGCTTCATCTGGATCTTAAAAAAAACATCACAATCATCAGTGGATCGCTCGAAATCCTGAAAAACTATGCGGTCTGTGGAACTGCCCGGCTCCGGCTTGGCAATCTTACCGGCTGAATTGCGTATGTAAAGCAAATTCGCGGGGGAAGCAGGAGTGCATCTGTATGTGGATATGGTGGAGCTGCTGCTCCTGAGCAGGGCATCATAGGCCTTGCGCCCGCTGATTTCAGTCGTGGCACTGCTGGGGCCGCTCTTGAACACGCCGCCTGGCACAAAGTCATTTCTGGCTACATCCACTACATATATCTCAGCGTAGGCCTGAAAGCTCTTGTCCGTCTTTCCGTACTCGCCAAAGATATATGTCTTTCCGTCCGCTGAAAAGCCTATGTCAGAAAAAGCCGCAGCGTCTCCCGCAGACAGGAATGACGAGAACGCAAACAGGAAAAACGCGGCGAACATCAATCTTTTCATACTTCCCCCCAATTTCAATATCGGATTTACACATTCCTCCTTTACAAAAAACTGCCATTACTTTATCCTATGCCTATGACCCTGAAAGCTAGGAACAGGATACTTATAGCCTTCTTCATAATAACGCTGCTCTATGCGGCGATGAATACCACGGCCTTTATCATGAGCCTGATGTCAGGCACGCTTGTGTTTCCGGATAATGTGCAAAGGCAGATTAAAATCCTGCAAGGCCTTGAATTCCTCAGCTATGACCCCTTTGCCGTATGCGCGTCAATCCTGACACTGAACGCATACGTGCTTATCGTGACACTGGTAGTTTACCTGAGCTTTGAAAAAACCCAGTCCCTTGAGACCGTTTATTTCCTGGGATTCCTGCTGAGCTGCATGGCAGAAAGCACAAGGCTGTTCGTCCCAATGGCATCCATATCGCTCGCGCCGCCTTCCACCATAGCGGTAATCACGCGCATAGTCGCCGGGGCGAGGGTACTCGCCCCCCTGTCTTTCCTGTTCGCGGAGCTGTTCAGCGACACGGAATCCCGCCTCTTTGTGGAGAGGAACTTCCTTATAATGCTGCTGGCCTCTGCCTGCATAGGGATGATGATTCCGCTGGACACTTCCAGCTACACATCTATATTCACTTACCGCTGGGGAATGAACGAGATATTCCACATGTCAAGGCTTCTCTTGGTATGCTCGACAGTCGCGGCCGTTGTATGCAAGCTGTCCCAGAACTACTCAGCAGAGACAGTGCATCAGGGCATAGGCTTCCTAATATCAATATGCGGATACTTTATCCTGGGCAACAGTGACAGCTTTATCCTGGCCGCAATCGGGGCTGCCGCCCTGTTCGCGGGGACTATATACTACCTTAAGTCCATGCACCAGACCTACCGCTGGAGATAGTGGCTTAGAGCAAAAGCTGGGAAATGCCTCCGAGCAGCAGGGGGATCACCACGTTGTCGTAATCCTTGAGCGGCAGCAGCTCTATGAACATGCCGACCGCCGCAATGAGAAGGGCAAGGGAGCAGCTCCCGGACACCAAGAAACAAGCTATGAATATAGCCAGAAAGCATGTAAGGCTTCCCGCGGCGGTCTTGCCCTGAGTCATAGGCAGCTGCATCCTGCCAAAGAGCTTCCCGGCGAGGCTTGCAAGTCCGTCCCCGAAGGCAAGCGAGTATATCCCTATCTGGGCAGGAAGGCTGTTCCATAGCAAGGCGGCGAGCAGGATACCGATGGCAAGGGTGACAGGACCAAACACAAAGCGGTTCTCGTCCCTCTTTCGGGCGGCGACCGCAGTTATGGATGAAACAAGGGGAATATCATGCCCCGACAGGCGGGCAAGCTCCGAGGCTGAATAAAAGATGACAGCCAGGAAAAGGGCAGCGACCACCGGCCAGTAGAAGCGGCACAGGAGAAAGGGGATGCTGGCGCCACAGAATATGTGT
>JAFTEK010000037.1 GCA_017453705.1 Treponema sp. | reverse complement strand
GCTATAAGCTGTCAGGGAATGCCCCCGGCAGGGTCACTTTTACAGGCGATGATGATACCATATACAAGGCAAACTATTGTCTTCGCACGGCTGACCGGCTCTACATTCAGATGGCCGAATACGACGCACCGGACTTTGACGCCCTCTTTGACGGCTGCTATGCCGCCCCCTGGCAGGACTGCCTGAGGATAACCAACCGGGTTCATGTGGACAAGGTGAGGACTTACCGGTCTGCCCTAGAAAGTGAGCACGCCGTGCAGGGCATGGTACATAAGGCAATATACCAAAAGCTGGGTGACAAGTACAATGCGTCATCCATGCCGGAAAGCGGAGCTGAATGTGGTGTCCGCGTATACATAGAGAATGACAAGGCTCACATCCTTCTGGACACGAGCGGAGAACCGCTGCACAAAAGGGGCTATAGGACGGCGGGTGTCCTGGCTCCCATAAGGGAAACAACAGCGGCAGTCCTACTTCAAGAAATGCTATGGAAACGCAAGTTTCCATTTCACGATCCTTTCTGTGGAAGCGGAACGATCCCCATCGAGGCATTCCTATTTGCCCATGATGTAGCACCAGGCCTAGGCAGGGAATTCGCCTACGAGAAACTGAAAATTTACGACGAACGGCGGGCACTGGAAATAAAGAAGGAGCTGGCCTCCAAAATCAGGACGGATGTGGTATGCCGCATTTCAGGCAGCGACATAGATCCGGAATCTGTAAAAAAAGCCCAGAAGAACGCAGAACATGCAGCAGTCATAGCAGGGCGTGCCCTTCAGCTCATAGGGAGTGACGCCAAGCTTGAGCGTCCTGTATTCACAGTAGCTGACGTTGCGGACACAAAGTCTCCTTACGAGGACGCGGGCGTACTGCTATGCAATCCTCCTTACGGTGAGCGGATGGGGGACGAGGCAGAAGCCTCCGCCCTGTACGGCAGGATGTCATCGATTTTTGACAACTTCCCCGGCTGGAGCGTAGGAATAATCACCAGCAAAAAGGGATTCCAGAAAGATATAGGTCATTACGCAGACAAGCTCAAGTCTATAAAGGCCGGAAACCTGGACACCACACTCTTCATCTACACCGGAAAATAGGAACGGCAAGCGGGAATGGCAATTCTTATTGAGCATGAGAAACGCAAGGAGGAGATTCTCGAAAAAGCCTTCGACCTGTTCGTAGAAGAAGGCTATGAGGATGTTACATTCCAGAAGATAGCAGACCGTTGTGGCATAACCAGGACGACATTATACATATACTTCAAGAACAAACGGGAGATATTCCGCTGGAGCATAAAGCAGCTGCTCTCCAGCATAGAAAAGAGAATCGTAAAGATTGCCAGCGATGAAAGCATAAGCGCAGCGGAAAGCCTATACAAGACGCTGGACATAGTTCTGGCAGAATGTGAGCAGAACGCCCGCCTGTTCAAGGTGCTGTTGCCATATCTTTTGCAGATACAAAAGAGCGGGGGCAACGTCAAAGAAGTCATAGAGCACCGGATTGTCAAACTCCAGCACTTTATAAACGTAATACTAATCCGGGGACGGGATGCCGGAGAATTTGATTCCTCCCTGCCCATAAAGGGTATGTACGCGCTCATCTTCTCCGTGGTGGAAAGCGCGGTGTTCCGCCTGGCCGTAATCGGCGAAAGCGGCCTGGATTCCTCCAGGAAAACTGTGAAATTCGTGCTCGACAGGATAAGGAGTAAATGATGGAAAAGGTTTTGTATTGGGCGGCTTACTGCTTTCTGCCTCTCATAGTGTTCATCAGTTGCTCGGCTATACTCTGCAAGGACTATAAACTGTGGAAGGCCCTGCTTTCCTGCCTGCTGGGAATGTTGACGGTTCCGCCAATTGTCATACTGCAGACAGCCTTGAACGGCAGCAAACTGCTCAACCTGAAAGGCCTGGCAGGAGTCCTTATAAGCGCGATTGTGCTAAATGGAATCATAGAGGAATGTGTCAAAGCAGCCCTGCTTTTCCTGCTCCCATCATCCAAAGACGCAAACCCGAAAGAAAGCAGGACAAAGAAGATTTTCTTTCTTTGCTCACTTACAGCAGGACTGGCACTAGGATGCCTTGAGTCGTTCATATATCTGATTGCCGGAACACAAAAAATAGGCCTTCGCATGGTGACTGCGGTGGTCATCCACACATTATGCGCAGGACTTGACGGGCTGTTCGTTTACGGCGTAAAAAGGCGGGAAATCCGCGTCCTTCCGCTCATAATCGCGGTTGTCACCCACGGAATATACAACTATTTCGCGGGATTCGGTGAAGGCACACCTTACTTCTACATCTCATTCGCCGCAATACTTTTTGCCGCGATAGAATGTCGGGTCAGGTATATAAGGGAATACTAGGGAAACACTTGATAATCCGAATGCGGATTATTCAGCTGTTACCAGACGATTAGCTAGCAGTTATCAGGCGGTTATCAAACAGTTACCGGGCGATTACTACCCCTCGATTTTCTTGACAACCTCCGTCAGATCTATCTGTATAAAGCCTGACCGCTTGGTCTTATAAAAGTTGTTTTCCTCCCAAGCCACAATAAGATAATCCCCTGCGAGCGCAACTTCTCCATAGGAATAGCCTGCCTGAAGGAGAGGCAGGCGGAACGCGGAGATATTGCCGTTATCTGCCGTCCTAAGGTATGTGGTTCCGTCAGCAAAGACAATCACATCATAACCGGACTCCGTTCTGGAAAGCCCTTTGGCATTGAGCGTTGAGCTGCCGACTCCAGCCTGGTAGTAATTGGTCGGGCTGGAACCTGATCCATCTCTCCACGCAACGTAAAAGGAAAACTCTGATGGAATCGAAGCAATCAAAGACTTGAGGTTCTCCGGGGCAGAAGAAAAAAGCAGGGGCATGCTTATCTTCTTGTAGTCATCCTCAGTGGCACTCTTGAATATAAAGCTGTCCGTGGACAGCAAGGCAGGGTTCAAGTCCGTCAAACTGACCAGAGGTTTCCAAATAAAATACTTGAATTCAATCTGCTGCTCACGCCTTCTCTTTGACGCGCAAGTCCAACTCTCACCGTTCCAGAAGAAACCGATTATCTCCTCGCTGGTATCCATCCCAAGATTCTGATAGCTGACCAAGGGATAAAAAAGTCCGCTGCGGGAATTAAAGTCCAAGAGGAAGGGTCTTTCACCTCCGCCATCCGGCTCACTGCCTGAGCTGTTGAAAAAAGAACTCTTATACAAGTAAAAAACCGGCTGTCCGTCACTGAAAACAAGAGAATCCGCTGTCAAGGAGCTAAAATAACTTGCATCAGTAAAAAGTTTTATTTCCCCGCCAGAGAATGCAAGCATACCTAAACGGTTCACCAAAGCATAAGCCTGATAGTCCCCGCTGCCAGCCAGCTCCATAGGAAGGCTTGCGGCGGAGGCAATGCGGATTGCCTCAGTCCACGGCTGCTCAAGAACCTGTGGTGCATGGCTAGGTAGATCCACCTCGCTAAAACCGTCCTGGCTCAGGTAGAACCACTTGTGACTTTTTTTAACGAATGAAACCTGCTGTAAATCGGATATCTCGTTCCCAATCCCCTCTTTTTTTTCTCCACCACAAGAAATCAATCCTGCAGATAAGATCAGGACAGGCGTAAGCCAGAATATTTTTTTTCGTATAAGGATTCTCACGGCTATATTATCGGGAAGCAGTTTTAAAAGTCTTAGGCATTGTGTTACTTGCAACACAATTGACGCAGACTCTTTGAAACAGGCTCTCTGCTATCCATTGGACATAAAAAAGGGAGACCAGCTCTAATTTAAATTTGACAACTTGCCGAAATTAAAATTACTGTTAAAAAGTTCTGGATGTCAGGGAGAACTATGGAGAGCAAGGAGCAGGCACAAAGGCTTCAGGAACTGATAGACGAGAGCAATCGCATCGTCTTTTTTGGAGGAGCCGGAGTTTCCACCGAAAGTGGGATACCGGACTTTAGGAGCGTTGACGGACTATACCACCAAGAGTGGGCCTACCCGCCAGAGACCATCCTGAGCGCGGATTTTTTCCATGCCAACCCGACCGAATTCTACCGTTTCTACAGGGCCAAACTCATTGTAAACGGAATCAAACCTAACATAGCCCACAAAAAACTAGCAGAGCTTGAGGCAGCAGGAAAGCTATCCGCTGTCATCACCCAGAACATAGACGGACTGCACCAAGCCGCCGGAAGCAAAGTCGTCTGGGAGCTACACGGAAGCACGCTACGCAACACATGCACCAAATGCGGCATGAAGTATGACCTTAATTACGTGGCAGACATAAAGAACGCAAACGTAAAAGGCATTCCCATCTGCTCAAATCATGATTGTAAAGGAATAATAAAACCTGATGTGGTTCTGTATGGGGAAGGACTGGACGATGACACTGTTACCCATGCAATCAGGGCACTGCAAGAAGCCGATTTGCTTATAATAGGAGGAACATCACTGACCGTCTACCCCGCAGCAGGCTTTGTAAGTGCCTACCGTGGGGAACACCTCGTCTTGATAAACCGCGACCCTACCGAAAGCGATGGCATAGCCGACCTAGTTATTCATGACAGTATTGGAAAGGTGCTTGGTCAGGTCAAAATAAACTAAGCGACGTATGCCTCCAGCCTTGCCAACCTGTAGGGATGCTGCATACGAACAAGAGCATGCTTCTCTATCTGCCGTATTCTCTCCTTGGTCAGGTTGCAGGCATCGCCAACTTCTTTTAGTGACATTGACTTGCCGTCGTCCAAACCATAGCGCAACCTGAGTACCTTGGCCTCGTTTGGTCTGAGGGTACTCAGAACATTGGCTATATCTTCCTTCATGGACTCGTTTATAGCATACTCCTCTGGTCTAAAGCCAGTATCCTCAAGGAAGTCACCCAAGGTTGCACCGGGATCCGAG
>JAFTEK010000393.1 GCA_017453705.1 Treponema sp. | reverse complement strand
CTTTCCTCTTACATCTCAAAGCTGTCAAGCCCTAGTGTGATGGTCGTTCCGTTCTGCAATGAGCTGTATGAGGCAAAGGAATTCAGCGGAAGCGCGGACAAGATTGTGTCTGACATAAAGTCGTTCGTGCAGCAAGAGGGTTTTGACGGGGCCACGAACCTGGGGTATGACTTTGCCTCCCTTTTCCCCGCTGACGAGGTGCTTGTTTTTACTGACGGCCTTGGCAACTGGGACGATTCCCTTGCCGCCGCCAGGACTTCGGCAAAGCGCACTGTACAGCCCAGGGTATATACGATAAATTCCTGTGCGAGCGCAAATCATGGATGGCTTGAGAAAACCGCAAGGCTGGGCGGCGGCCAGTACATTAACCTTTGTGCCAAGGAGACAGGGGATGCCCTTGTCATGCTCACGGGCGATCCGTTGCGCCTGATTAATGCTTCCTATGATACGAACGCGGTCAGCGACTTGTACCCTGCTGGCGGCAGCATTGTAAACGGTGACTTCTCACTTTCAGGGAAACTCAGGCGTAAGAGCGCGGATATTTCCTTGCAGTTTGGGCATGGCAATACGGTGGAGCAGACCGTCACCGTTTCCGTTAGCGCGGTGGACGGAATTGCATCGGACAATGTGGCTTACCAGTGGGCGGTAAAGAAGGTTGCGGCATTGGGCAGCGACTACGATGCCAATAAAGATGAGATTATAGAGACTGCCAAAAAGTATAATGTCGTCACGGAAGGAACGTCCCTTATTGTCCTGGACAGCGTGCAGGATTACGTGCGCTACGGAATTGTACCGCCGGATGAGCTGAAGGCTGAGTATGACCGTCTTGTTGCCCGCCAGAACTCTACTGTAAAACCTGTGGATTCCGACCTGTCAAAGGAAATCCCCCGTGCGGTGTACAGCAAGTTTGAGGAGTTCCGCAAATGGTGGAACACGAGCGTGGATGAGTTCCGCCGCAAGAAGCCCAAGGACAAGGGGCGCCCGGTGGAGCCTGTGGATCCCAGGCATCCTGTCCTCTTGGATTCTGCTGACGCTGATGGGGATGCGATGGTTCAGGCGGAGCCGGAGGTATACATGGATATGGTGGATGGGGCTTCTGCTCCGATGGTTGAAAGCGAAGCTCCGTTGGAGCGTCAGATGATGAACCGCAGGACAAGCGGGCGTATGGCGGCTGCATCTGCTCCTGCCGCAGAAAGCATGTCTGCCGCCAAGGATTCTGCTTCCGCATCGGGTCAGTCTGCGTCTGGCAAGATACAGCTACAGGCATGGAGCCCCGATGCCGAGTACCTGTCCATCCTTAAGCGGACACCCACGGCGGGAATGTACGCCAAGTATCTGGAGCTTAAGGAGCAGTATGCCTCATCCCCTGCGTTCTACATGGAGGTGTCTGACTACTTTGCGGAGGAAGGTCTTGAGAGTGAGGGCCTTCGTATCCTGTCCAACCTTGCTGAGCTGAACCTTGAGAACACGGATGTCCTGCGGGCTTTGGGCAACAAGCTTGTGGAGAGGGGAATTTACGTGCTGGCTGTCCCTGTGTTTGAGAAACTGGTAAAACTCAGGCCGGAGATACCTCAGTTCTTCCGTGACCTGGGGATGGCATACCATTTTGCGGGTTACGACCAGAAGGCCGTGGATACCCTCTATAGCGTTGCCTACAGGAAGTGGGACGCCAGGTTTGGGGAAGTCCAGCAGATTGCGCTCAATGACATGAATGCCATCATTGCCCTGTCCGATGACAAGATTGACACGAGCGAGATAGACAAGGCTCTAATCCAGAACTTTGATGTTGACGTGCGCGTTGTGCTGACCTGGAACATAGACAACTGCGATGTGGATCTTTGGGTGACGGACAAGGACGGGGAGAGGTGCTATTACGGCAACAAGCTCACTGCCAATGGCGGCAGGATGTCGCGTGACTTCACGCAGGGCTACGGCCCGGAAGAGTTCTGCATCAAAGTTGCACCGGGCGGAAAGCTCAAGATAGAAGCCAACTACTTTGGCAACCACCAGCAGAAACTCCTGCAGCCTGTCACCGTCCAGGCGGAGGTATACACGAACTTTGG
>JAFTEK010000392.1 GCA_017453705.1 Treponema sp. | reverse complement strand
CTATCCAGACAGGACCGGGTCTGCCAGTCGTGGCAAGGTGGAATGCCTTTTCAAGGACAAAGCGGATTTCATTGGGGTCTTCTATCATGACGGCGTACTTGCACATGCAGGATACTGATTTGGTGATGTCAAATTCCTGGTCTCCAACGGCGCGGAGCTTGTACCCTTCGGTGAACTGCTCATTGTATCTTGCCGTGGTGTCATAGCGTACTTGACCGGAAAGCACGAACATGGGGATGGAGTCCAGCCAGCCGCCGACAACTCCAGTAATCGCGTTTGTTCCGCCGGGGCCTGTGGTTACGCACAGAGCGGCCATCTTGTTGTTCAGGCGGGCATAGCCTTCTGCCGCAATCGCGCTCGCCTGCTCATGGTGGTTGTAAGTGCTGTGCAGACCCTGCGTGTGACCCAGCGCGTCATTCAGGTGCATCGCTCCGCCACCTACAACCGTGAATACATCAGTAATGCCATTTGTTACTAAAAAATCTGCTATGTAATCTGCCAATCTCTGCTTCATGATAAATCAAAAGTCCTTCTTGTTATGTTATTTTCCCTTTCCTTTTCTGCACGCTGTCGGTGTCCTTGAGAATCCGCAGGAAAAGCTCCATGCAGACGCGGGCGTCGTCCTCTGCGCGGTGGGCGTTGCGTACTTCTATGCCGAACCTCTTGGCCAAGGACTGGAGCTTGTACTGTCCCTTCTCAGGTTCGTTGGCGAGCAGGGGGTATGCCCACCGTGAGAAAGTCAGTGTGTCCACAGTCAGGTTTTCCAGCTGGGGCAGACCTGATTTGATGAGACTGGCATTGACGAATTTGACATCGAACCTGGCATTGTGGGCGACAAGAACCGCTTTCTTGCCCACATACGCTGAGAAATCTTTCACCACCTCGGCTACAGGCGGACAGCCGCATACCATCTCATCGTCAATGTGGTTTATCGCTGTGATGAAGGCAGGAATAGGATGCTCCGGCTTGATGAGGCGGTTGAAGCTTTCGCCGATGAGTCCATCCCTGTTGAACTTTACGGCTCCTATTTCCAGAATCTCATCGTTCTCAGCTTTAAGGCCTGTCGTCTCTGTGTCGAACGCGACGAAGACCCGCCCCCCCTCAAAGAGGGCGGCCATTTGCCTGAATGCGCGGAAGAGCCTGGCTTTCTCAATCTTGATTCCGCCTATCTCTCCCCCGCATTCTGCCTGATTATTTTGCAGCATTCAGAACCGCGTTGATTTCTTCCACGATTTTGTCGCAGAGGGCTCCGGCCTCCTTGCGGGCGGCTTCAAGCCCCGCGTCGTTTCCGCCTGAGACCGGGACGACGCTGTTGACGTAGAACTTTATCTTAGGCTCTGTTCCGCTCGGCCTCGCGCTGACGACAGTTCCTCCCTCCAGGAAGAACTGGAGGACGTTGCTCTTTGGCCAGGGCAGCGGCTTCTTGTTCGCGGGGCTGGCCGGGTCGAATTCGACCTGCTGCTGGATGTCGCGGATCTTGACGACCTTCTTTCCGCCCAGGCTCTTGAGCCCGTCCTCGCGCAGCTTTGTCATTATGCCCTTCATTATGCCGGGGCCTGAGATGCCTTCAAAGTATTTGCTCACCGCCCTGTCCTCAAAGTACCCGAGGCTCTTGTACATGTCGTTGAGCCGCTCCAGAAGGCTCTTGCCCTGGCTCGCCCAGTATAGCGTCATCTCGGCGCACATGGCGGCGGCGGAAACGCCGTCCTTGTCGCGCACCTCGGTTTCCACCAGGTAGCCGTAGCTTTCCTCAAGGCCGAATGCGTAGTGCTCTTTGCCTTCCTTCTCCATCTGGGCTTCGTCGAACGCTATCCACTTGAATCCTGTCAGAACCTCGTGCACTCCCACTCCATAGCTCCTGGCGACGGCATCGCAGAAGGTGCTGGTGACGATGGAACGCACCAGCACTGGGTTTGCCGGCATCCTGCCAAGCTCCTTCTTGGAAAGCAGCACGTAGTCGGCGAGCAGGGCCGCCATCTGGTTGCCTGAGACCAGCACATACTTTCCGTTCTTGTCAGGGAACGCCGTGCCAAAGCGGTCTGCATCGGGGTCGGTCGCCATTACGACATCCGCCTTCTCCTTTTCTGCGAGGGCTACCGCCATCTTGAGCGCGGGGGCTTCCTCAGGGTTGGGCTTTTCCACCGTCGGGAAGTTTCCGTCACCCTCCCGCTGCTCCGGGACGGTGATGACCTTAAGCCCCAGGTCTCCCAAAACCTTCTCCACGTGCATGGCTCCTGTTCCGTGGAGCGGGGTGTACACGACCTTGACGCTGCTTGCCTTCTCCTTGATCAGGTCAGGGCGGAAGAGCTGCGCCTTTATCATCGACTGGAATTTGTCGTCTATCTCTTTGTCTATAAGGACGAGCTTGCCGGACTTTATGGCTTCCTCGCGTGAGATGAGCTTGACTTCCTTGACGGCGTTCACCTCGTCTATGATTCCGACATCGTGCGGCTCAACGACCTGTGAACCGTCTGCCCAGTAGGCCTTGTAGCCGTTGTACTTGGGCGGGTTGTGGCTGGCGGTGACGACAACACCGGTCTGGCATCCCAGCTCGCGGATGGCAAAGCTCAGCTCCGGGGTCGGCCTTATCCCGGTGAAAAGATATGCCGTGATTCCGTTGGCGGCGAATACGCGGGCGGTAATATCAGAGAACTTGTCATGGTTGTGGCGGCTG
>JAFTEK010000391.1 GCA_017453705.1 Treponema sp. | reverse complement strand
CCCCAGGGTCTGGTATAGCTGGTCGGGTTCTACGGGCTTGGACAGGTGTGCGTCCATGCCAACCTGTAGCGAGAGCTGCACGTCCTCGTCGAATGCGTTGGCTGTAAGGGCGATTATGGGCACTGTCTTGGCATCCTGTCTGTCCATTGCCCGCAGGAGCTTGGTTGCCTCCAGACCGTCCATCTGTGGCATACGCACGTCCATAAGAATCGCGTCATAGTGGCCGGGCTCGCTCTTCTGGAACATTTCGAGAGCCTGTTTGCCGTTCTCCGCGTAATCTACCGAAACTTTGCGGATGTCCAGAAGTTCTTTGATTATCTCGGCATTAACAAGTATGTCCTCTGCCAGTAGAAGCTTTCGCCCTGCAATGTCGGCAAGCTTTTTCTCCTTGTACATGCACAGGTTGTTCTTGCGGGCGATCCGCTCAAATTCGTCCATGATGCTGGATGCCATCAGAGGCTTGGACAAAAAGCTGTCTACGCCGGCCTGCATCGCATCGTTCATTATGTCGTCCCAGTTGTATGCGGTTAAGATTATGACCGTGGTTTCGTTGTCGTAGTGAGAGCGTATCAGCTTGGTTACTTCCAGGCCGTCCATGTCCGGCATCTTCCAATCCAGCAGAACCAGGTTGTAGGGGGTCTGCTTGGTGTGCTGTACTTCCAGCATTTGCAAGGCTTCCGTCCCGGAAAGGCATGTGTCCACGCAAATGCCGGATTCGGCTAGGACTAGCTGGGCGTGCTCACAGGCAATTGAGTCATCGTCTACCACAAGGACTTTCAGCTTTTTTGTGTTCATGCCGGAATTTATGTCCTGGGAGGCAATCTTTGGAGCACAGTTTTTCAGGCTTATTATGACGGTAAAAGTAGTTCCTTTTCCCTTCTCGGAATCCACGGAGATAGTTCCGTTCATCATCTCCACGATATTCTTTGTTATCGCCATACCCAGGCCTGTGCTTCCGTACTTGCTGCCCCCGCCGTTACCTTCCTGGGAGAATGCGTCAAAAATTTTGGGCAGGAAGGACTTATCCATTCCTATACCTGTGTCTTTTATCGTGAATTTAAGAGTGGTCTGTCCCTGGAAGACTGCTGTTCTTTCTACGGTAAGGCGGATTTCTCCAGATGCCGGTGTAAACTTGACGGCATTCCCCAGTATGTTGATAAGAACCTGCTTGAGCTTCATGTCATCGCCTATGTAGGAGCCTGTAACTCCCAGACCTGTGAAGCACTCGAATTTTATGCCCTTGTCATTGCATTGAGCCAGCAGCATTGTGTTTATCTGCTCCAGTACGGACTCCAGGGAAAACTCCTTCGTGCGCAGGACGAGCTTACCGCTCTCTATGCGGGTCATGTCCAGTATATCGTTGATAAGAGCCAGAAGATGTCTTGCGCTGCCTCCGATTTTGTCCAGATAGTCTTTGGTCTTTGGCGAGAGGCTTTCATCGCGCAGGGCAAGGCTGTTTAATCCGATTATCGCATTCATGGGGGTGCGTATCTCGTGGCTCATGTTGGACAGGAATGCGGTCTTTGCTTTGCTAGCGGATTCCGCCGCTGACAGGGCTTCGGCCAGGGCATGGTTTTTGGCCATGGAGTCCCGCATCTCCTTGTCTATGACGGCAAGCCCCAGGCTCATGGCGTGAACCCTGCCATCGGTTCTTTCTCCCGCCTTTTGCACGTCCGCAAGGCGGATCATCTCGTAATACTCCTTGTCACCTAGGCGGGCAAGGTAGCGGTAGGTCGCTATAGGCCCGGAGGAAAGGTTCTTCTGTATGGTCTCCGGGTCTATGAACTTTAGGAAACCCTCGCGATATTCCCCGACAACGCATTTTTCAGCATAGTAGGAAAAGCTCTCGTGGAAGCTGAAATGTTCGCCTTCACGATGCCTGTGTCTGTCATCGGAATCGCCCCTGTAGCACACTGCATCGTCATTGTCCAGGTCTACATGGTAAACGCTCCTGTAGTCAGAGGCAAGTGATGTAATCATGCTGTCCTGCTGTACCCGCTTCTGCTGTTCTTGCAGCAGTTTTTCCTGTAGGGCAAGCCTTGCCTCCAGCTCCTGCCTGCGCGCCTCTTCCTTGACCCGCTCTCTCCTCTCAGTTATGTCTGAGATGAACACATAGTAGATTCCGCCGAAAGCCTCCGTCTCCGCGTAATGCCCATAGTCATCAACCCAGCGGATGGCCCCGTCCTTGCGGCGTATCCTGTATTCCGCGTAGTCCAGTTTTCCTTCGCTTTCTGCAATCTGCTGGCTTATGGAGCTGGATATGCGGGCGTAGTCGTCCTCGTGCACCATGCCTTTGAAAGTCCAGCCTGTCAGCGCCTTGAATTCTTCCATATCCTTGCAGGCAAAGATGTCCAGCACCACGTGGTTGGCATAAATCAGCTCCTCGTTTCCAGCGGCTTTGTATATGAAGAATCCGCCGGGCATATTAAGTCCCAGGTATTCCACGAAAGCGAGTGTCTCATCGTTCAGGTCAAAATGCTTCTCAGTCACAGGCAGAACCTTCTTAAGCGGTGCTAAAATAATTTTATCCCAAAAGAAAGCTGTTGTAAACAATAACTTTTTATTTATTGGAACCGATTATGGAACCTAAGGCTCTCAAAAAACGGACACAAAAACCGGGCTTGCCTAGTTTTTAGAGATGCCCTATATTGGAAGAATGAGAATCCCTGAATTCATAGGACAAGGACAGACCTTTGGAGTTTGCGCCCCTTCGTTCGGAGCGTCTACTGAACCTTACATAAGCCGTTTTAATCTTGCCGTGGACAAGTTTGAGCAAGCCGGTTATCACGTAAAGGCCGGTGAGACTTGCAGGATGGGTGACGGGCTGGGCATAAGCACAAGCCCTGAAAGGGCGGCCAAGGATTTGGAGGATTTCTATCTTGATGATGAAAGCCGGGCTGTCATTTCATGCGGGGGCGGTGAGATGATGTGCCAGACGGTATCCCTGCTGGATTTTCATAGGTTGGGAGAAGCAAAGGCAAAGTGGTTCATGGGGTACTCGGACAACACGAACTTTATTTTCCCTCTGGCGACTATCTCTGGGGTGGCGGGCATATATGGGCCGAACTTCACGGGCTTTGGTAAGCCCTGGGAACAGGCGGAGCTGGACGCGCTTTCCTTGTTGGAAGGCAGGATAAAATCCGTCTGCGGCTATCCCCGCTTTCAAAGCCCGGAGGCGGATGAGAAAGCGGCTCAGGAGGATCCTCTGGGGAAATACCTGCTGGACAGCGAGAAGCATTTGGTCAGCTATGTGGCGGATAAAAGCCCTGCCGTAAGAAAGCTGAGGCGGGCGGACAGGGAAGAGGAGCTTTCTGCTTCTGGAATCCTGCTCGGAGGCTGCTTGGATGTGCTTGCAAACTTGTGCGGGACTCAGCTGGACAACATGGCTCACTTTAACAAGCGGGAGGGGGATGTCCTGTGGCTTTTGGAATCCTGCGATGCAAACCCGATGGAGATAAGAAGGCAGGTCTGGCATCTGGAGAATGCCGGATGGTTTGACAATGCAGCGGCTTTCATCGTAGGTCGTCCTTTAAGTTCGTGGAAACAGGAGATGATGGGGGTGAATCAGTACAATGCCGTCACTGACATAATTGGGCAGCATGGGGTTCCTGTCATAATGGATGCCGATGTCGGACATATAGGGCCTGCCGTTCCGCTGGTCATAGGCGCGGAATGTAAGGTCACGGCACTGGCGGACAGCCTGAAATTTGACTTTCGGCTTTGATTTGCGGCGACCTCTAAAAGGCAACCTCTAAAAGGCAACTTCTAAAAACCGCTGACAGCGATTTTTTAGAGGTTCCCTTGCCCTTGTATAATCAGCGTCAAAATTCTATAATAACAGCTGTATGCTAAAAAAGCTTCCCCTGCTGGTTATTCTGGCTGTCCTCCTGCTTTCGCCTGTTTCTGCATGGAAACATAAAGACAAGGTGGAAGAAAGCGGGTCGGACACAGAGGAAATCTCTTATCAGGCAGAAAACTCTTCCATTGAAGATAATCCGTCACAAGCTGAACAGGTCTCGGAAGGCGAAGGCGATAATACCGCTCAGTATGAGCTGGCCTATGAAGAAGATGATGATGCAAAAGCCAAGAAGATAAACTGGGTTACGGGGCTTACTTCCCCTTTTGCCCACCCCCTTGTCGTTGGCGCATATAACCGCTTTGTCCTCAGGAGTGACTGGGCTCTTGTGGAGTGGGAGGATGTCAACCACTACCGCAAGATGAAATTTGACCGCGACTGGTATTGGACAAACTTTGTCCTGCATCCCTATCAGGGAAACCTCGCTTACATGGGGGCAAGGAACTCCAATTTTAACTTTATCGGTGCCTTTGCAATGGCAACCGTAAGCTCAACGATATGGGAGAACTTCTTTGAGAAGAACGCCCCTTCTATAAATGACATGGTGTATACAACTGTAGGAGCATTCTCGATGGGCGAGATGCTCTACCGCCTGTCAATTTCCGCCTCTGATGTATGGGCTCCTCTCGGTTACTTGTTCAATCCGATGCGGATATACACGGACTTTACGACCGGGCACAAGCCGCAGGGGCTGCATGGTGCGGTTCACAAGCTCTCGTTCAGCCCCTACTTTAGCTCTGGCCTTGGCATTACCTACTATGACAGCGGCTATGCCAACGATATAAAGAGCCGCCCCATATCTGCCGGGTCGCTGCAGGAGATGTATCCCGCGCTTATTGGCGTGGACTCTTATGTTGAGTACAACGACCCCTATGGGCATGAGACTAACACGCCCTACAGCCAGTTTGAGATGAACTTTGGCGGCGGGATGGGAGTCTCCTCCGGCCAGGGCTTCAAAGAGGACGAAAAGAAGAAGGGCTACGACATACATTTGTTCAGCAATGGAATCCTTTTCTCCAGGACTATACCGCAGGAAAAGGAAACCGATACAACAATTGGAATGTCGATGAACTATGATTTTGTATGGAAGAATTTCTATGAGTTCACATCGCTCGCCCCCGGTTTTGTCTTTAAGCAGAGACGAAGGCTTAGCTCCACGACATTGGAATACCAGACCCACTTGGGTATAAATTTGCTTGGGACGACGGATATGTTCTTTATCCGCCGTAACATCTTTAAGGGCGAGGAGCTAAGGTCGTATTCCTATACAGCAGGGCTGGAATTTGTCGGCGTGTTCAGGAGCCTATGGGATAATGGGGACGTACTGGACTTTACCCTTCACAGTTACCTGTGCTACGACCTGCCTGACGTGGACGTGGACTATGAGCCGCAGGGGCTGGAGCTGATAAACCATGCCCAGCTGACCTTTGAGCTTCCTTTGAGCAGCTTTGTTTCATTGGGCTTTAAGAACGAGCTTTTTATGAAAAACTCCAGATACCAGAACTACCCAAGCGCCGATGCGCTTTCCTATGCTGCCGGTCTTTACGTCCGCCTGAACCTCAAGAAGTAGAGGGCATCCCGAAAGCTTCATTTCTATGTGGTGTTGGTGGCGGGGGCTTTGCCAGGTCTGTTGCCCCCGTCTCCTCCTCAAGCTGCCCTAAAAGTTTCATTTTTTGGGGGAGTCCTTTGCCCATTTCTTGATTTTGCTCTTGCTGAATTTGCCTGATTTTATAGCCTCCTTAATCTTGTCCGAGTCCACAAGCCAAGGGTCATCCTGTTCTCGCAATAGCTCCATCAGTTTATGCCAGTTGAACAGCCTGATGTTCTCCTTTTCCTGTTCTGTGCAGGAAGGCTCTGAGTACAGTTCCAGAAGAATCTCTGCCGCATAGCCGTCTTTGCCTTCCAGTTTGTCAGTGTAGGGGTAAATTGCCCCGTAGGGTCTGGGACTGGAAGGCAGATAGGCCAGCACTGCGGCGGGTCTGTTTTTTCTGAACTCCAGCATGACGGTGGAAAGCCCTTCGCAATAACGCTCCCGGCATACAGAAAAATCAGGGGCGACAACTAGCCGGATGGGATTGTCTGATGGCAGCTGCATCATAAAGCAGTCCTCTGGTAGTTCCACACTCTCAATGTCGCTCATTCCAAGGTCAACAGGGGATGAGCATGAGCTGATCATCAGGGCCAGCAGGAATGTCAACAAGCACAAAGGCGGGCGGCCCGCCTGGTAAAAAGCGGCTTTTGCCCGCTCCAATCCTTTTGTCTTCATACTATAACCATCTGTTGCGGAGCGGGCGGAATGTCAACTTAAGGGGAAAGGGGCAGTGCAAAAGTGACCGAGCCTGTTTCAAAGAGTCCGTGGCAGTTATCTTGCTTGTAACGCAATTCTTGCAACAAGGTGTTTGCAACACGTTGCCTGAAACTTTTGAAACTGCCTCTCTTGTTTAACTTCTTCCTATGCTGTATACTTTGCTTATGAAGTGGATGATAGTCGCTCCAGAAATGCTGGACAAGAATCTTTCCTTGGTCGAGAACTTTTTAGACTCCCAGGATGCGGAGTACGTAGAAGTTTTCTTGTCTCAGGACGGAAAGATAGAGTCCCTTACTCGCGATATCCAGAAGGGCATGTCTGTGAGCCACTGCATCATAATAGATTCCCACAAGATGGCGGCGAGCAGTGATTATGCCAACATGCTGGGGCTTCTTCTCGGTGAAAAGACCATAACTTTCATCCACACAGGCGGTCAGTACGACAAGCGTTATGAGAAGATTCAGGTGGAAGGACAGACCTACTTCCGTTGCTTTGAAGATATAAACAACCTCATAAAATACGTAGGCAACAATTACGAGCTATATAAGATTGAGGAGCTGCAGCTTTCCTCGCTCCAGAAGCTTTTGACCCTGGGTATTCCTTTTACCAGCGATATGTTTGCCCAGTACATTGCCAAGGACAAGACGGAAATATGTGAGCTGTTCCTGAATGCCGGGATGGTGACGACGGCTTTCAATGGGGATGGAGTTCCCATGCTTTGCATAGCGGCCAGAAATGAGTGTGTGGACAAGGTAAAGTGGCTGCTTGAGAACGGGGCGGACATAAACGCAATCTCCAAGGACAGGGGCTACACAGCGGTCATGGACGCGGTGTGGCGCAAGAATATAGAGATAACGGAATACCTGATTGAAGCAGGGGCGGATCTTAGCATCATAAGCTCTGATGGCCAGCCTATCTTGGTTCTTGCTGTAGGCAACGGGGACTATAAAATCGTGGAACTGCTGCTCAAGAACGGCGCCAACCCTGACATAAAAGATAGCATGGGGATGAGCGCGCGCGAATATGCAAATCTTTTCAAGAAGAACAATATAGACAAGTTGATGGAAAAATTTCCGCAAAAATAGCTTATGGCAGGAAACACTTTTGGAGAATCTTTTAGGCTGACAACATTCGGGGAAAGCCACGGGGAAGCCCTGGGCTGTGTCATAGATGGATGTCCTGCTGGACTGGATATAGACGCAGGCTTTTTGCAGGCTGAGCTGGATCGCCGGAGACCCGGACAGGGCGGGGCTGCTGTCACTAGCAGGAAAGAAGGTGACAAGGCGGAAATACTGAGCGGAGTCTTTGATGGCAAGGCCACTGGAACGCCAATAGCCATTATAATCCGAAACAGCAGCCAGAGATCTGGCGACTACGATAACATAAAGGACAAGTTTCGCCCCGGACACGCTGACTACACTTATTTTCGGAAATATGGAATCCGGGATTACAGGGGGGGCGGCAGGTCTAGCGGCAGGGAGACTGCCGCAAGGGTTGCCGCCGGTGCTGTGGCAAAGATGCTTTTGTCAAAATATGGAATCCAAATAAAGGCATATACTATAAAAGCCGCTGGTATAGACTGCGGAGAGAGGGATTTGTCGGCCATCGAGAAGAACCCCCTGCGAGCCTGCTCTCTTGAGGCGGCGGCCAGGATGCAGGAAGAGATAGAAAAGCTCCGTAAAGAAGGGAATTCCGCAGGGGGCATTGTTGAGTGCAGGGCTGTCGGCCTTGCGGCAGGTTTTGGGGAGCCGGTTTTTGACAAGCTGGATGCAGTTCTTGCCCATGCGATAGTCAGCATAGGGGCTGTAAAGGGAATTGAATTTGGCTCAGGTTTTGCCGCGTCTGACATGACGGGGCGTGAGAACAACGATTCTATTAGAAAAGGGCCGTCTTTCCAGACCAACAATGCCGGCGGCATACTGGGAGGAATTTCCAATGGGGACGAGCTTGTTTTCCGTGCTGCGGTAAAACCTGTTCCTTCCATATATATACAGCAGCAGACTGTGGATATATCCGGGAATGAATGTGATATTCTCATCGAGGGAAGGCATGATGTGTGCTTGTGTCCGCGTATAGTGCCGGTCGTGGAAGCGATGACGGCCATAACGCTGGCGGATGCCCTGCTTAGGAACAGGGGTGCACGTCTATGAGCGAAAAAAACACCGGGAAGAAAGGCGGAAAAGCCCGCTGGATAGTGGTAACAGCTGTCCTTGTCGTTCTGCTGCTTTGGGGAAGCTACCTTCTTTCCGAGGCCAAGAGGGTTGTGGGACTGGAGAATTTAGGCTCACTGACGGCGACCCAGAAGAACTATATGGACAGCTGTTTGGATATAAGGTACCCGGAGCGTCTTGCCACAATCCTAGCCCCCCTGCCTTATGCCGTAGAACCCCCGGAGCTTGATCTGGCAGCGGAATGCGCCATACTAGTGGACACGGCTACAGGCAGCATTATATATGAGCAGAACGCTGACGAGCTTGTTCCTCCGGCGAGCCTGACCAAGATAGTCGAGATGTACGTGATTTTCCAGGCAGTCCAGAAAGGGGATGCTACCCTTGATGAGCAGGTTCCGCTGCCGCCGCAGTCCTGGGCAGTGAACCTGCCTTCTGATGCTTCACGGATGGGGCTTTCCGAGGGGGAGCATGTCACCCTCCGGGAGCTGCTTCTGGGCTTGGCAATTGCCAGTGGCAACGATGCGTCGATAGCCTGTGCCTACCACATAGCGGGCAGCATGGAAGAATTCGTGCGCAGGATGAACGCGGCCGTGCAGGAGCTGGGGCTTGAGAAGACGCATTTTGTCGAGTCATCGGGCTACAGCGCGGAGAATGTCACGACGGCACGTGAGTTTGCGACTTTTGCGACGGCATACATAAAGAAGTTCCCGTTTGCCCTGAGGGAATTCCACTCAAGGGAATCCCTTAGCTATCCGCTCAGAAGGAATCTCAGCCAGGCGGAACTGGCATCCGGCAGGAACTATACGTACACACAGAAAAACACTAACAAGCTTTTGGGTCAGATAAAGGGCTGTGACGGACTAAAGACCGGCTTTATCGAAGAGAGCGGCTACAATATAAGCGTCACTGCCGAGCAGAACGGAACTCGTTTCCTGGCCGTCACTCTCCGGGGGCCGGGCAGCGGCACGGCAGAAGGAAATAAATACCGGGTTCAGGACAACATCAAGCTGTTCAACTATGCCTTTTCATCTTTTGCGGACTATCACGGGACAAGGGCTGCTTCTGACGGCTCAAGGGAACACGCATGGACGGTTGCCCAGGTTGGTGGCAAGGGCGGTTCTGTCCGCCTGGTTCCCGCGCTGGACGAGACTTTCACTGTTCCTATATTGGATCAGGACTCCCCGACTGCGGCAGCGTCATCAGTTTATGTAACAGTGGAAATCCCTGACATGATTCTGGGTGAAATACGTTGCGGTGACAGCTATGGGACTATAAGATATTGGCTGGATGACAGGGAACTGAGAGCCCTTCCCCTTGTCGCGGACAGGGATGCACAAGGGGGCAATATATTTGAGATGGTGTCAGGCCGCCTGCTTATGTTTGTGATGGCAAAGGCCAAGGAGCTTAAGAAATGAAATACGGGATACTGCCAAGGAACCTTACGGAGGCCATAGCCTTTTTACTTGTGGCGTTCATGCTCGCAGGCTGCGCAAGCACAAAAAGGGAAGAAGAGGAGATGTTTTCCGCATTGGACGATGCCCAGAAGCGGATGGAAAAGATAGAGACCGAAGAGCAGGACTTTGATATTCCAGAAGTAAGCGGAAAAGAAGAAAAGAAGCGAAAGAAGCGGGTGAACAAGGACGCGGACGGTGTTCCGATACTGGTAACTGTAATTCCGTCGATTACATTCTATGGCAGGGGCTCCAAGATAGAACTTGAGGAGATGTTCCTGACCAATTTTGCCATATTCGCGGACTTAAATGCCAGCTCTGGATATGCCGCGACTCTTTCAGACAAGAGTTCCAAGGCTGAATTCAGCATAACGCTGCCTGTGGGTCGCTATGAGTGCCTGCTTGCAGAAAAAGCCTCGGATGCAGCCCATGCCACTGTCAGGGTCAGCATAGGGGATGATAGCTATGACACCTATCCCAGCGATCCTCCGCTCGGTGTCTGGGAACTGACAACCCGGATGCCGATATATTTTGACGTGACAGAAGAAAAACCCTACCTCATTTCTATATCGTCGGATGTGGCAGGGATGAGCTTGGATTACATCCAGTTTGTCAAGATGGAGTAAAATTCCCGGTTATCAGGTTGTAGGCTACGGAACCGGGGCGGGGAATTTCAGGGAGCGCATTGCGGTGGAACCAGCCCGCGTCAAGAAGCTCCTCTTCTTGCATCGTAATCTCACCTGCCTCGTAGTCCGCGGTGAAAGCAAACATCAGCTGGTCTGGGAATGGCCAGGACTGGCTCCCTACGTAACGCAGGTTCTTTATCGCTATGCCAGTCTCTTCCATGACCTCCCGGACGGCGGCATCTTCGATTCTCTCGCCCATCTCCACAAAGCCTGACACGCAGCCGTAGAAGTTTCCCTTGGAATTACGGTTTTTCACAAGCAATATTTCTTGGTCAGCCCCCTGCCTACGGCTGACCAGGACGATTACGGCAGGCTCTATATGGGGAAAGTCCAGCCGGCCGCACCCAGGGTTGGAGCAGCGCATGGCGGTCTCTTTTGTGTCAAATGAGAGGGCAGAACCGCAGCGGGGACAGAACTTGTACGTGGCAAGAAGGCTGAGGAATCCGTGGGCACGGGCTGCCAGCGAGCCAAGGCGTGAAGGAAGGCCGCTGAGTTGTTCGCTCTCGCTCTTGGAAATCCAGAAAAACTCCCTCAGGGGGATGAAAATCCAGCCTTCCGCCCCTTGGGATTCGCCATCCAGCATCATGGCGGAATATCCGTATTCCCGCTCCGTGAATAAATTAGTATATGAGCCGGTAAGACGGGAAAACAGCTGTCCGTCCGGCAGGCGTTTTTCGCAAGGAAGACTGTCTTCCTTGCGAATCAGGATGTCATTGCCCCGGAAGATGAATGCTGGCAAATCTTCATCGTCTTTTTTGTATTCCGTAAGCGGCATATAAAAGACACCTTTTTAGTATTGCAGCTGCTTATTGTTGGCTTCGCAATAGGCCGCCCATTCGTCATCGTCCATCGTGTAGGTCATGTACTGGATGCCTCCACGCTTAACCAGGTCGTTTATGTAGTGGTCTGCACCGTTTACGATGCGCTGCGAAATCATAACGTTGGAGTTGTGGTAGCGGACAGGAATCATGTTGTAGTATGACAGCAGCTTTCCTTCACAGGAAGCCAGAATCTTGTTCCTGGTATCGAAGGGAGCGGACGTATACTCATTCACGCAAAGTGCCTGATACCAGCCGTTCAAGCTCTTGGTAATATTCTTTCCGCCAATATTTATCGTGTGCATCTCCTTGTATGGGTCAAAGCCGTACTCGTTCAGGGCTTCGTTCGTGCAGTAGCACCAGAGCACATCATAAGGATCAAAAGACGAGCCTCCCCATGCTGTCATGGCGAGATCCACGTTGCCTGTCTTCATGTTATCGTAGTAATTCTGGTCTGTTACCTGCCTGACCGTTATCTTGCTGTCAAAAGGAGTTCCCTTGGCGGCTTCGTTTATGGCATCCTGCACGAAAGTGACGGTCTGCATATAGATTTCGTCAGAGCCGTAAGTGTGGAAGTCTATGAAGAATTTGTCAGAATCCTTTACGTCTCCGGCGGCCGCCAGCTCGTTCCATGCCTTCCTGAAATAGCTGCGGGCAGCCACCAGGTCGTACCCCGTGATGTCCTCATAGTTGTCCGTGCCGTAGAATTCCATGAGGGTGGCCTGGGCTTCAGGGGTGTCACGATACAGGATGTTCTTTTCCGGGTCTGCGACAAAGGAATAGTTCAGAAGCCCATATCCGGGGGTGCTTCCGATTGTAACGGTGTCGCAGTATTTCTGCCTGTCAATGGCGAGCGAGACTCCGTGGCGGAAGTTGATATTGGAGATGACGACATGGTTCTCTCCGGGAACGTTCTCCTTGAGCAGGGATTCGCGGTCTATGTTAAAGCTGAACTTCCATGTGTAATAGAGCGGGTTTATCAAGTGGTACTCGCTGGCTCCGTACTTGTCCAAATCCTTGGTGACCAAGGCCGTATCATCAAGTTCTCCTTGCAGGAAGAGGGAAAGGATTGTCTGGTGCTCAATAATGTACTGTATATACAAGCCGGTGGTCTGGTACTGGCCTTTGTGCAGGCCGTCATGGTAGCCCCTCCACTTTTCGTTGCGCGTCAGGGTCATGGACTTGTCCGGCTGATAGGCGGAGATTTTATAAGGGCCGTAGGAAGCGGAGCTTTCAACTGAAGTTCCATAGCTGCTCTTTATCAGGTCTCCGGATTCTTTCTTGCCTGCTTCATACAGGTCTTCACGGAGCAAAACGAAGGAGCTTGAGTTGTACAGGAACATGAAGGGGGTCAGGGAGTTTTTGAGCACGAGGGTGAAGGTCAGGTCATCATCCTTTATGAGCCCGACATTATCCCAGGAGCCTTTGCCTTCGTAGTAGTCCTCCGCGCCGACTAATTGCAGGCTGTCCGCATAGAGGGAACTCGCCCGGTAGTTTTTCATCTTGGGGTTAAGGAACTGCTGGGCGGAATAGATGAAGTCGTCCACGTCAATCTTTTCTCCATTGTCCCAGCACAGGTCATCACGCAGGTGGATTTTCCAGGCATAGCCGCTCTTTGCGTCGGCAGGAAGGCCGTACCGCCCTGCATAAGATGCGGTGACATCCTCCGGCATCTTGCTTGCCATGCCAGGTTCTATGACATAGCCATCTCTCGTCTCGTTTAAATTGAACTCATACAGGCCGTCACAGGTGTAGTCTAGGGGCAGACGGTCGCTGGCCATCTGCCAGTCGGTCGGATTCCAGGTGGAAGGAGCTGAGCCGGTAGTCCGATATGTATAGCGATGCGAGCTGTCGTCAAATGAGTCGTCAGCCGTATTATCAGCGTGAGCTGCCGGGGAATCATTCTTTTTTACACATGAAAGCAATGCGCATGATGCAACCAGAAGAAACAGCACTCTGAGGTTTTTTTTCAAAATATGCCTGCCTAGAGAGAAGATGGGGGAACTTTGGCAAAAATGTCAATATTTCCCTATGCTTACTTATTTTACACGCAAAAGCCTTGGTAAACAAGCGTTTTTTATCTGAGATGAAAGATTTTTTAGTGAGAATCAAGCGAAGGAATTGTCTGGGGCGCACAAAAATCACGGCTGTTTTTGTGGCATTGCATTTTATGTCTTACGGCGGCACAGGGCTTCCCTGCGGCAACTCACGATAGCCCTGTCTGGCATCACACGATAGCTCTATCTGGTGTCACACGATAGCCCTGTCTGGCATCACCAGATAGCCCATTCTGGTGATACACGATAGCCCTGTCTGGTGACACAGGGCTTCCCTGCGGAAACTCACGATAGCCCTGTCTGGGGACACATAGTCGGATGCCACTGCTATGCCATCATCGCGGCGTACTTGTCCCGATCTCCCTGCTCTATGCCCAGCATGTCCATTGCCTGTGCCTGCGACATTCCAGAGTTTGCAATCAAGTTGCGGAGACTCGTGATGATGCCCTGGCTTAT
>JAFTEK010000390.1 GCA_017453705.1 Treponema sp. | reverse complement strand
TGCCAAGAAGGTTGTTTACCTGTACCATAAAAATCTCCTCTATAATGTATTTGTCCGGTATTTGCCCGCTCTATAGGGGCTCTGTACGTCCTACATCAGCCTGGTACCGCAGTTCTGACAGAACATATCGTTTCCCGTTAACTGCATGCCACAGTTGGGGCATACGCGGCCCATACCCTGCATACCGCCCATACCCGGGTTCCCGCCCATGCCGGCGAAGGGATTCTGCCCCTGGCCAAGGTTGTGCATGGCACCCATGGCTGCAGCACCGAGCGTGGCGGCAGCCCCTCCGAGGGACGAAAGGGGGCTTTGTCCGGGCTGTCCGCCTCCGAACGCCTGTCCCATCATGTTCATCGCGCCCTGCGCCATGCCCTGCATTCCGCCCTGACCAAAGCCCGGCTGCTGCATGCCGGGCTGCATCGGCTGCCCAGCGTAGGGCTGTCCGGGCATGGGCTGGCCCTGCCGCTGACCCATCATCTGGCCGTTCATTCCGTTCGGGTAGCCTCCCATGCCCGGCATTCCGCCTGCCATGCCCTGCTGACCTGCCGGGACGCCCCACTTGTTGGCAGGGCCGGAAGCCTTGAGCAGCAGGACAAGGAACCAGATTGACCCAATGATGGGGAGGATGTTGATGAAAATCCAGCCAAAGCCATGCCCCGTGTCATGCAGCCTCCGTGCGGCAAGCGTCACGGACGGTATGAAGGTTATGACGGACAATACGGTCATTACCGTTTTTGCCGCATTCACATTCATTGCATAGATGTGGAATTTTGTAGATGCGACAAACATTATGGCATACACAAGCACCCCTATTATGAGACCGACAAAACAAACCCACCAGTACTCGCTCCGCGTGGAACGCCCACCGAAATTTAAAAAGTTTTTGAAGACGAGCTTTATGGCTCCTCCCGGTCCTACATACTTTGGACTTTCAGTCATACTGAATCCTCCTATCCTTGTTTTGTTCTATATTTTGGCTCGCAGCATATGCGCGAGTTAGTTCCTCTTTTTACTCAAATGGGCCAGTTGCAAAAGTAACCAACTTTTGCAACTGGCTCGGTTACTTTTGAAATTGCCTCAAATATCTTTGTCTTTCATATATGTCTTTATCAAATCCTTTATGTATTCTTTGTCCATGTTATTGAGCGGGGATTGCTCCTGTATGACGCGAATGATGTTTTTCTCATCGGCAGGGCTTTCATTTTCACCGGAAAAGATATGTCTGTTATTTAATTTCATAAGGGGGCGGCTGTTTTTCAGCAGGGCGGCATAATACTTCTCATAGAAGTCTATGTCATCGAGTTGGGTTAGATAACTGTATCTGGCAGAATTCTCAAGGGCTACAGGAATGTCGCCTTTTATGCATATACCCCCCCCGTGTGTAAATACCTATATAAAAAGAGCGTGTTATAGAACCTTTTGCCATTCTGTCTGGTGTTGTAGTAGCTCTGAATGTTTCCTTCCATATACAAGGGCATCCAGCCCTGCACTGCGTTGTTCATCTCGCTACGCCTGCGGTCTATGTTGTGGATTATGATTATCTTTACCCCGCGTCTTAGGCAGATGCTCATCAGGGAATACCAGTGCTGGAAATATTCCTTGCTCCCAACCATCCAGTCCATTTTCAGGTCGGAATAAAGTTTCATTTCCCCTCCGCCAGACTTTGCCGCCGTGATCAAAAAACGCAGCACGGCCTTTCTAAGCCCCTCATTGCCTATATAAATATCGCTTGAATCCGCAAGAAGGCTTTCGTCCATGACCTCTTCCGGGGAAAGGAACTGCAGCTCCTCAACGGCAGGCTTTTCGACTTCCTGCAAAAGCGTGTCATCCCCATAGAGCCAGCTGATGAAGAATTTCTCTGACAGCTTCTCTCCGTCATCCAGCCCGATTAGCTTTTCCAGTTCAGCAAGCTTGTCATGTTTCTGGACGTATCCGTAAAGAATCCTGCACATCTTCAAGATGAAGTTGTTGTTTGTCTGCACGGAACGCTTTCCCTTGCGGTAACGGCTGACCGAGGAGCTGTCTATGTTGACAAGCCGTGCCAGTTTGGAATTTGACAGCCCCCCAATCTCCATTACCTGTCCCAGCTTTTCTCCAAAAAGCAGGTTCTGGCTTTTTATCTGGATTTTCTTTTGCTCTATTTGAGATGTGACCTTTTGTCCCTCATCTTTGTGCAGGTAGTCGGTTATAGCAGATAGATAATCATCTCTTGAATATCCCTGCTTAAGGCCTATGGTTCTTTCCAGTTTAGAAAGAGACCCCTTGTCATTGGCATAGCCCCACAAGCTCTCCGCGAGCCGCATCGTGAAGTCCGTGGACTGGGCAGGCTGCTTGTCTCCCCTGAGCAGATGGCTGATGTATGATTTGCTACATCCAAGGATGTTAGCCAAGTTATTGCCCCTTATCTCCGCTGCTTTCATTATTTCTCTGAGCCGGTTGCCAAACATATTCTCATTATATCACACGATTTTTGTGAAAAAGCGATTGACCACCTTAGTGGCAATGCTTTTTTTAGGTCAACTTTTAAATGGCAATGCCAGAATTAGCCTATACAAGAGTTCGTATATAGCCTATACAAGAGTTTGTATATAGCCTACGCAAGGGTTTGAATATAGCCTATACAAGAGTCCGAATATAGCCTATAATAGAAGAAACAATCACAAACAGGCGGTCAGGGCTAAAGGTTCCTTCCGCCAAGAGAGGTATATATGAAGTTTAAGGGCATTATGGCGGCCGTTTCTGCCGCTGCTGCAGTCGCCTTGCTTGCTTGCTGTGCCAGTACAGGAGGCAGCTCCGGCAAGAGCGCGAAAGTTCCGGATAAGAGCGTGGAGCTGGTAAAGGACATGAAGATAGGCTGGAACCTGGGCAACACACTGGACGCTTTCGAGGACGGCGTGCGCAACCAGGGGCTGGCTTCCGAGACCAGCTGGGGGCAGCCCAAGACGACGGCGGAGATGTTCAAAGGCTTGTACAGGTCTGGCATAAGGACTGTCCGCATCCCTATTACCTGGCACAATCATATAATAGATAACAAGTATACGGTTGACCCGGACTGGATAGCCAGGGCTAAGGAGATAGTGGACTATGCGCTGGATGCCGGCCTGTATGTCATAATCAACAGCCATCACGACACTGCCACTGTCCCAAACTTCGGCTACGCGCAGGGCTACTATCCCAGCCGCGAGGCCAGGGACAACTCCATCAACTTCCTGACCCGGATTTGGGAGCAGGCTGCCGAAGCCTTCAAGGACTATGATAACCGCCTTGTTTTTGAGCTTATGAACGAGCCTCGCCTTAGGGGGCATGAGCGTGAGTGGTGGTACGACTCTAACAACGTTGACTGCAAGAACTCCCTGACGGTCATCTGTGACTATGAGCAGCGGTGTCTGGACGTAATCCGCAAGAGCGGGGGCAACAATGCCAGCCGTTATGTGATGGTTCCCGGTTATGTGGCTTCCGCCTGGGGTGCGATGAACGATGTGTTCAAGCTTCCGACGGACAGTGCGACGGACAGGCTTATTGTGGCCGTCCATGCCTATGACCCCTGGGTTTTTGCTGGTGAGCACCCCGGTGTCACTGAGTTCACAGACGAAGCGAGGGAAGGCATTTCCAATATGTTCAAGCAGCTGGGAGAGACATTCGTTCAAAAAGGAATCGGTGTCGTTGTAGGTGAGTGTGGCGTGACCAACAAGAACAACCTGGATCAGCGTGAGGCATGGTTCCGCTACTACTTTGGCGAGGCGCGCAAGAACGGCGTGACGGCCATAATGTGGGACAACGGCTCCGCTGAGGTCGGCCCTGATGGTAACACCAGCGAGCACTATGGCTACTACAACCGCACAAAGCAGACTTGGTACTTCCCCAGCCTGCTCAAGGCCGCCCTTGACGGTGCGTCCGCCAAATAACAAGTTTTCCCTATAAATAAGCCTTGTCCCCGCTCTTGTGGCCGGGGACGGGGCTAGAGCCTGCTGTGCTTGCACGAACCGTTGAATTTTGCCAGCCACTGTGTTATAATTATTGGACAACCTTCGTAGAATAGGCAGTTTCAAAAGTCCAGGCATTGTGTTGCTTGCAAAACAATTGCCGTGGG
>JAFTEK010000389.1 GCA_017453705.1 Treponema sp. | reverse complement strand
TTCGGATTATTCAGTGTTCCCTTAGGAATTTCAGTGTTTCCTTAGTTGTTTGGCTTTTTTATGAGGCTGGTGAACACCAGGAGCAGGACTATGACAGCTGCAAGATAGAGCAGAAGGACAAGTTCCACAATGGTCTTCCTGGCTTCGCTGTGGAAAGCAATCGCAAAGGCCCCGGTTATGACTGTAAGTGCACCAATTATATAGAAGATTGTTCCTGCAACTGCGCTTATCGGGGCTTTTTCCACTGATGACGGCTGCTTAAGGTAAAAGCCTGCGGCTGCAAACAACAGCCCCACAAGGACAAAGGCAATCCCGCCCGCAAGCAGGAGGAAGGGGTTCATTATTGACTCCAAGACATCACCTCTTTATGTCAAACCTGTTTATGTAGAACACTGTGAAATCTTCAATCCTGCCGATGAACTGGTGGTCTATCTTGTTTCTTACGAATGGAATTTTTGGTGCCTTGACACCGCCTAACGCATAAACAAACCAGTTGCCCCGGTATTTAAAGCAGCATATAGCAGCCTGCATGTTCTTTGGCTTGATTGCTGTGACAAACTTGTATTTCATGGCCTCTTGGTTTATCTGGCTAAAAAAGAAGCTGTCATCGGTGGTCTTTATGATAAGCTCAGTGTCGTAGGGGGCAAGGAAATCCATTTTTACATGCGTCCAGATTGACTTCCATCGGTAGCCGTCAGTCCTCTTTACTAAATCCGCCTCCGGGAAAAGCTGTTTGCTCTTACCCGTGTCCTCATCTGTATAGATTACCTCTTTATAAAGCGGCCAGTCTGAGAAAATTGCATCCGCCTGTCCGATTATCGATGAATCACTGTTTCCGTCCTGCGGGAACATATATAGGACTTCGGCTAGATATCCGGGGTTCAACTCGGTGAACATATCCAGTATCTCATCCGCATATTCACAGACACCTTGTGTCATGCACATATTTTTTCTGTCCTTAATGTTGCGTATGACAATCTCACCGGAAAGCAGCTTCTCCAAATCCTCATCGGCAATAAGGCTGTTGAATGGGAAAAAAGCCCTGGAACGAACGGCAATGCCGGAAAGTTCCTGCCCGGCCGGAGCGGAAGCAAAGAGACAGGCTGTCATAAGAAGAATAGCCACAAGTGCAGCTGCCTTTCTCATATTACTGCCCTGCTGGAGATATTCTCCAGTTCCTTTATGGAAAAGTCCGCCAGCGTAGACTTGATTATCGGAATCTGGCGAGGTGCCATGCTCAGAGTCCTGACCCCCATGCCTGCAAGGATAATCGCACTTTCTTTGCGACCTGCCATCTCCCCGCATACGGAAAGGGGAACGTCATACTTCCACGAGTTATGTATAATCAGATGTAGCAGCCTGATGACGGCTAAATTGTACTCGTTGTAAAGAGGAGCCACCGAAGGATTCTCCCGGTCTATTCCCAGCGTATACTGTATCAGGTCGTTGGTTCCTATCGAGAAGAATGCGGAATTCTTGGCCAGGCAGTCAGAGGTTATGGCCGCCGCCGCTGTCTCAACCATGATGCCGATGGGAACATCCTCCCTGTAGGGAATGCCCTCCTCTTTGAGACTAAGCTGTACGCCACGGGCAATCCCTTTTATCGTGTCTACTTGTGCCACGTCCGTAATAAGTGGCAGTAGTATCCTAAGGTTGCCGTAGACGCTGGCCCTGTACAAGGCACGTAGCTGTGTGCGGAATACTTGCGGATAGTAGAGCGAAAGGCGGATTGCCCTGAGCCCCATCAAGGGGTTGTGCTCGTGCAGGTCGGGCATGTTTTTCATGTCTATCAGCTTGTCACCGCCTGCATCAAGGGTGCGTATCGTCACAGGGCGGTCGCCCATCTTCTCCAGCACATACTTGTAGGCCTCAAACTGCGCTTCTTCGGTTACTGAATTGGAGCCGGGAACTCCCCCCGATGAATTCATCATGGAGAGGGTGTTCATAAAAAGGAACTCAGTACGGAAAAGGCCGATGCCGTCCGCCCCTTCTGCAAGGGCTGTGTCGGCTTCCTCCGGTGTTCCGATATTGGCCATAAGCTTAAAGAGGGTTCCGTCCTTTGTCCGGGCTTCCTTATCACGGTATTCGCCCAGCAGCTGGACATAACGTTTCTGTTCTTCGATTTTTTTGCTGTATTCAGCGATGGTTTCCTGATCTGGTTTGATGACAATCTCGCCCAAGTCTCCATCGACCACCACCAGCTCATCAGTTTTTACCTGTTCAGCTACTTTTTCCAGTCCAACGACTGCCGGGATGCCGAAACTACGGGATAAAATCGCCACGTGGCTGGAAGTTCCGCCTTCGGTGAGAGCCAGCCCCAGTATCTTGCGCTTGTTCAGTATAAAAGTGTCGCTTGGACGGATGGAAGAGGCAACCAGAACAACGTTGTCAGGAACTTCCTCTATGTTGAAAGGATGATAATCCAGCAGATAGTCTTGAACCTTTCCGAATACGTCCTCTATGTCCTGTGCCCTCTCGGACAAATAGTCGTTAC
>JAFTEK010000388.1 GCA_017453705.1 Treponema sp. | reverse complement strand
TTGTTGCGCTGCTTCTTGCAGGTCTTACCAGTCTTCTAGCCCTGGACTCACCTTATCTTACCGGCTATGCAGGAGTCCTTGGAAACCTCACCGTCATGCCTAATTCCTACAGCAAACCAAACAAAGAAGAAGACAGCTTCGCAGAACAACTCGAAGAGACTTTCCGGAATCCAGCCCTGTTCTCACAAGGTTATTTCGGAGGCCTGATGCTGTTTAAAAACTACCTAATCCTAAGGGGAGAATTCAGCGTTGACAGCGGAGACATACTTGGGGCAAGCCCCTTTGACTCTCCCAGAAGCTTTAACTCCATCTTTAGAATCCAAGAACTGTCATCAGTCCTTAAACTGCAAAGCTCTTCTGCAAGCCACTACTTGTCCCTGTTTTATGGTGAATACGAGCCTATAGGCTCAGACACATTCCTTCAAAGACAGTTTGGGATAGCCCCTATAAAAAGCGACCTGACATCCAGTTTCACAAGCCTAAATGGAGCGTCCATAAACGAAAGCTACGGAGGCGGCCTTTCTTACGTGCTGCGCCCATCTGCCCCGATTGCAGCCGGAATATACCTATATAAGGACAGAAGGGACAATAGCGACAGAATTTACCGGAGCTGGAAGAACGATATTCGCGACAACATATACAGCAAAAAAAAGAGGCAGGGAGCCTTCAACGCAGATTTCCGCGTTGCCGGAGCCTTTGAGTACCTTACATTCGACTTCCGGGCAGGAATAGCCCTACCTGATGACAGCATAGAGGACAGCCTGGGCAGCGGCTTTGTAAACATGGAATACCTGTCGCTAAAAGCCGGAATGAGCATACTGGCCGGTAAACAGACATCCGCTTTCAACGTCCTTCTTCAAACAGGCTTCTCAGACCTGCTGCTCGATCCAGCTCACATAAAAACCCCAAGGAGATGGAAAGACTCCGATGATGGCGAACAAGAGGTCAAGCACTCCCTGAACTGGAACAACGCGGCGGAAAACTTCCACTTCCTTCTGGAGCCGCGGATACAGCTGCGCAATGCAAGCTTCTCTCTCACGGCTTTCAACATCCCCTGCTCACAAGCCAGGAAGATGTTCTATCTGAACAACTACAACGGCGGAGGCTTACGCAAGGATGACGACTATGTGAATCCCTACGTGAGAAATCGGGTAAACCCCTGTGGAATAGACCTGCACGCCTGTACAGACAGCTTGAAGCTTGGCGATATGAACATGACAGTTGGAACACACCTGACATTATCCACAGGGGGACAGACCCTGATGGAATTATACCGAGACTCAAAATCAGAACAGAGAAAGGACTTGAACAACAAGCACTACTGGAACAAAACAGCCTTCATCACTCCTTACGCAAAAGTTCCCATCCACGGAGGAGAAGCTTTCGCTGCCGTAACAGTGTCTTCCCACATATTTGAAAAGACGAACAACTGGCCCAGCAGCGTCAGCATCAAAGTCGGATTCAATGTAAAATTCTAGTTAACACTGAATAATCCGAATGCGGATGATTCAGTGTTAACTCCGAAATTCGCAAAGTTTAATAACCCATTGTGATTGTGTTACGGAACTTTGACAGGTAACGCTGATTAATGTCTCCTATATTAATCAGCGTTACCTAAAATCTCAGGTCGGCCAAGCGACGGCAGGCCTCCTCCACATCCTTGCGGTGGCCAAAGCTTGAAAAGCGCAGATATCCTTCTCCCGCAGGGCCAAAGCCGCTTCCCGGCGTAGTGACGATATTACACTCTTCCAGAATCCTATCAAAGATATTCCAGCTCTTGCAACCAGGGAAGAAAACCCAGAGATAAGGACTATCTCCCGTATAGTAGACCTTGACCCCTGCAGACGCGAAATTCGAACCTGACAAGGCTTTCTTCATCAACGCAGCGTTCCCCAGGTAGTAATCCACCAAAGCTTTGGTTTCCTTTATCCCCTCCTCATCAAGAGTAGCAAGCCCTCCCCTCTGGGCTATGTTGCTCGCACCGTTGAAAAGGGTCGTCATCACGCGGTTCCAGTCCTGCCTAACACTGCTTCCGTCCGCAAACTTAAGCTCGGAAGGCACAACTGACCAGCCTAGGCGAACGCCTGTAAAACCTGCCAACTTTGAAAATGAATTTATCTCTATGGCACATTTTCTCGCTCCATCTATCTCAAAGATCGTCTTTGGCAAGGCGGGATCGCGTATAAAGGCGTAATATGCGGCATCAAATATAATGATACAGCCCTTTTTCAATGCACAGTCCACCAGCGCATTGAGCTGATCCCTGCTGCTTGCAACACCTGTCGGATTATTAGGAGAGCAAAAATATATGAGAGAATTCTCCTTGATTTTGGAGAGGTCGGGGAAGAAACCGTTCTCCGCAGTACAAGGCAGGTATGTCACGCCTGCGCGCCCTCCGTTTCCGTCATCTTTTCCAACAGCTCCAACTATGACACTGCCGTCAACATACACCGGATAGGCGGGATCTTGAACCGCAAGCTCTACATCAGAGCCGAACAAGGTCTGTATCCGGGCTATATCGCACTTTGCCCCATCGGAGATGAATACCTCATCCGCCGAAGCCATGCCTGGATACAGGACAGCGGCTATCCTCTCACGCAATGATGTAAGCCCCTGCTCGTCCCCATAGCCTGAATATCCCGCCTCAGTGCCTAGGGCGGCGGCATAGTCCGACATCGCCTTGGCGATATGTGGGGGCAGCGGCTCCGTAGTGTTGCCTATCCCAAGGCTGATTATCTTTGCATCAGGGTGCTGCTCCTGATAAATTCTCCTTCTCTTAGCTACCTCCGGGAAAAGATAGCCAGCCGTCAAGTTAGCAAAGCCCATATTCCTTGAAACCATTATTCCTTATCCTCCAATGAGTATCCTATTCCTCGCGCAGTCCTTATTCGGGTTTTTACCTTAAGGTCTTCCATCTTCTTCCTTATGAAGGATATGTAGACCTCGACATTGTTATACTCCGCGCTGCTATCGCTGCCCCAGATTTTCTCGATTATGGTCTCCTTCTTTATGACCCTATGGGGACTGTCAAAAAGGAATTCGATTATCTGAAGCTCCTTCAATGAAAGCTTGGCGGCTCCCCCCTTGACCTTCCTAAGCTCGCAGTTATCCTTGTCAAGAATCAAATCCCCGAAGGTGATGGTGTTGCGCTTAAATTCCCCCTTTCTCCTGGTTGCCGCACCGACACGTGCGAGCAGAATATCAGGGTCAAAAGGCTTAACAATGTAGTCATCCGCGCCATAATCAAGACCCTTTATGGTGGACTCCTTGTCCCCCTTATCAGACAAGACCACAACAGGCAAACTAAACCCCTTCTCCCGCAGCCCCTTGAGCATTGCGATTGAGTCTTTACCCGCAAGAGCCGAATCCAGAACAATCCCGTCGTATATCCCGCTTTGAATGTACTTCAAGGCATCTTCAGCTGTATAGACGGCATCAACCCCATAATGACCACGTTGAAAAAGCTCCACCAAGGACTGGGAGAGGCGAACGTCTTCTTCTACAAGCAGTAATCTCATGCTTTTATAATAAAACAAAAAAGTTGCTTTGTCCTATGAAAAAACACGATATTACAAAAGATTATAAAAGGAAACTTAAAACTTTGCTAACCTATCCTAAAAAGCTGCTCAACATAGGGCTGACGAACCACCATGACCGAACAGTGCGCGCTTCCGATTATCTCACCGTCTTGTATTCCAACGACATCATGCTTAATTGTGGAAAACTGGGCAGTGGCATCCGCCCCTCCCAGAAGTATCAGGTCAGCCTTGAATTCATCCGCAGCCGCGATTATCTCCGACCAAATGGCACCTTTCCTAAGCTCAGTCTCAAGCTTGATTCCCTTGGATTTTGCCAGTCCTGCCGCAAAATCAAGATTCCTGTTACCGTCCGCCTCCAGACTTCCAGAAAAAGACTTACCCTCGTCTTCAACAAGAAAATTCGTCAGCATCAATTGCCTTATAGTGGCGACGTCAACGACATACACGACCTTTACCCTGCATTTGTAGCACTTGGCCATTAGAATCGCGTACATGACCGCATGGAGCGAGGATTTGGAGCCGTTGTATGCGACGACAACCTTCTGAAAAAGTGATTTTATCATGAACTCTCCCGCCTCCCCTTCAATGCTTTAAGAACAAACACATTATCCCGCTCCCTCTCCTCCAGGACATCCTCAATATACTTAACGGTCTCCCGGTTCTGAGGTATCACCATCTTATCCAAGGCATTGACACGCCGCTGCGTCTTTTTCACCTCCATCGCAAGCCGCCATACGATAGTCCTTATACTGGCAAGCCTGGTCAGCAAAGTCAAAAGCTCAAAGAAATCCGACATAACCTCGTCATTGTCAGGGAAAGTCCCCAGGAAAGAATAGAAAAGCTCCTTCTTGGGAAGGGTGACGTCTATCGTCGTAAAGTTCATTCCCCCTATAACAGCGGGCCTTTGGTTAAGGGTAAAGTCGTATTTCACGCTCCGGGCAATGCGCTCCACACGATCCCCACCGACAGCCATCAGCATCCTCTTAAGAGCAGGATAGGCCTTGTCAATGCACTTGTCCACGGACTTCTCAAGGAGCTTGACCTGTTCCAACATCCGCATCAGCTCCATTACGAGAATCTCTCGCTTCTGCTCCAAAAGGTCATAGCCCTGGGTGCTTACCGCCAGCTGCTCCTTTATGGAGATGAGGTTGGACTTTGTGGGCGCAACATTCAGCTTATTTGCCATTAAACTGCTGCCGCCTCCTTGGGCATATATTTCTCAACAAGCTCATCGCTTATCCTGTAAAGCTCATCACGCGGCAGTATGGAAAGTATCTTCCAGCCCAAATCCAAGGTCTCGGCTATCGAACGGTTCTCATACTCCCCCTGGCTGAAGAATTTCGCCTCCATCTCGTCACCAAATTTAAGATAGAGCTTGTCCAAATCGGAAAGCTCCTCCTCTCCGATAATCGCCGCCAAATTACGAATTGTCTTGACCTTGCTGTAACAGGCAAAAAGCTGGCTGGAGACCGCAGAATGATCCTCGCGGGTCATCCCCTTACCAATTCCGTCTTTCATAAGGCGGCTCAAGGACGGAAGGCCTGCGACAGGCGGGTACAAGCCCTTCTGACTCATCTCGCGGTCAAGAACAATCTGCCCCTCAGTAATGTAGCCGGTCAAATCAGGTATCGGGTGGCTTATGTCATCATTGGGCATCGTCAATATCGGTATCTGGGTGATGGATCCGGTGCTGCCCTGAATCTTGCCTGCCCTCTCATAAAGCTCCGCCAGATTGGAATACAGATATCCTGGGTAGCCCTTTCGTCCGGGAACCTCTCCCC
>JAFTEK010000387.1 GCA_017453705.1 Treponema sp. | reverse complement strand
TTCGTCAAAGGTCGATGATATAACCTCCGCATCGATGGATCTTTCCATCTCAGTGACCTCTTCTGGCCGCTCGTCTATCAGCAGGACGATTATGTAGACCTCAGGGTTGTTCTTCTTTATTGCGTTAGCGACCTTCTGCATTATAGTCGTCTTTCCCGCCTTGGGAGGGGCGACTATCAGAAGCCTCTGACCTTTTCCTATAGGAACGAAAAGGTCTATGATCCTTGTTGAAAGCTCCGTCGGCAGGGTTTCCAGGTGGAATTTTTCCGTCGGGTAGAGCGGTGTTAGGTTTTCAAATGGAATGCGGGTCTGGGCTTCTCTTGGCCCGTCAAAATTCACGGTTTCGACCCGCAGCAAGGCAAAGAACCTTTCCCCTTCCTTGGGGCTACGTATCTGTCCGTAAATTGTGTCGCCGGTCTTTAGGTTGAATAATCTTATCTGGCTGGGTGATATGTATATGTCATCCGGTCCAGGCAGGTAGGAATTCTGCGGGCTGCGCAGGAATCCGTAGCCATCTGGCAGTATCTCAAGTGCCCCGCTTGCGAAGATAATCCCCCCTTGATCGGTGTGAGCCTTAAGGACGGAAAAAATAAGATCCTGTTTTTTCATCGGAGCCAGATCATCAGCTGTGAATCCGTATTGCGAGGCCTTTTCCCTAAGCTCCCCCATGCCCATCTTGGTCAAGTCGTTAATCTCAAGGCGGGGCTTGGACTCGTATTCCTCTGGGTTCTCAATTTTCTGGGCTTCAAGGGCGGCCTCAAGCCTCTGGATGTTTCGTTCTGCATTATAGTTGTTGTTGTAGCGTCGTCCTTGGTACCCGTTTCCGTTGTATCGGTTCCCCCTGTATCCAGAACCTGCCTGGGGCTGGCCGAATCGCCTGTTGCCGTTGTTATCCCAGTTTCTTCGCTGGTAGTGCCCTTGGTATGGGTAGGGGCGGCCTTCTCTCTGGCTTCCATCCCCCTCTCCTTCGGACTGTCCTGCTTGATATGATTGTCCTGATGATGAGTCTGCCGCCGTTCCCTGGGAGCTTGTTGAATCTGAATCTGGATTGTTTTGGTCAGTTGGCTCGCAGTCTTTTGGGCTGGAAGTCTCTGAATCAGACTCAGTGAACAAAGATGCCTGACCATTGACACCGGCTTCCTGTCCTGCTTCCCTTACTGCGGCATTATCCTCGCTGTCAGCCGCTTTTTTTAGAACTCTTCGTCTCCTGGTCTTTGGAGCAGGGGCGGTAACATTCTCCGTTTCTGTCAGTGCAAGTCCGGCTTCTGCAACGGACTCCTGCCTTGTCTCATCCTGTTCCACTTGATTTTCATCTGTACTTTCTACGTTCCGGCGTCTAGTATAGGCCATAAATGAACTCCATTATATTTGATAAAGGGCATTCCGAAAAACACTGGGGATAGTTTTCGAGCTTCCTAAAAAAGACAATAATGTTGGCATATCTAAAAAACGCGCGGAGCACAATTTTTAGGGGTTCCCATGTAAGCTTTACTTCCAAATGAAGGCCATGCCGAACAATAAGTCATAAAAATCTCTGATTATATATCACTCAAAGCTGGGGATATTAAACACGTAATGCATTCAAGCTAGGCTAACCTTATAATATATAGTTTTTTTTGTCAACTGCTAAGGAAAAACTGAATAAACCTGTTGGGAAAACTGTGCTGTCAGGGAAGCCGCTGGCATTGCCCAAGCCGATTTCAAATCACCCCTAATCTATTAGGGCATCTCTAAAAACTGGTCAAGTCCAGTTTTTAGAGAATGATGTCGAATCATAAGCCGCTACAATATCGCGACTTAGGACATTGCATTTGCCTTGAAGCTTCGCTGTCGGTTCCAGATTTACCTCGAAAAAAGAAGCTTTTCAAGGTTCCCATTAGAACATTTAGAATCTGAAATATTGGAATCTTTTGCCGAAAAATGCGCCAGAGTCTGTTTCAACAGTCGGTTGCTTTTGAGAGTGCCCGCTCGCTTATATGGAGCCTTTCTGCGAGGAAACTTTCTATAAGCCCCAGCTTGTCAACAAGAATGTCCTCGTCCACGGGAGCCGCTTCCTGTGAGCCGGGGCTTGTGCATATTAAATAGTGGTAGTCCAGCCTCATGGCCGCCGAGAGAATGCGGAAGCTTGGGTCGTGGTAGAATTGGGGATACAGCTCCAGTACGGTCGTGCCCTCCCTGCTCCATACCAGGTTGACAAGGCCTGCCCCGTGGGGTGCTATGACCATGCGAGCTGAGGCGAAGAGCTGCTGTTGCTCCAAAAGTCCGAGCTCCTCAAGGTAGTATGTCTTGAAAGCGTACCTTTTCAGGATTGGAAGCAGCTCTTCCTCGTTCAATATCCTGCGCCGCCCTGACCGGTTGCGTGATATGTAAATAAGCTTGTCGGCAGGACTTGTGCCAGACATATAGCTGGGACTGTCGCCCTTGAGAAGGAAGCTGTATGCCTCGTTTGACCAGGAGGGCATGTGTATCTTGCTGTACAGCTAGTGCCCCCTCAGTATGGAAAGCTCAAAGTTGTTTACGAGTGACGGACATAGCAGCCTGTCCGCCTGGATGACAGCGCCGTCTTTGGCAGCCAGCATCTGCTCAGGCCTTATCCCCAGGAGTGACAGGGCTTCTTTCTGGAAGGGCTTGCTGCAGCTGAATGAGTAATAGTCCGCTTTCAGTCCGCTGCGATTAAAAATCCACCAGCGCAAAAGAAGTTCTACCATAAAGTGGTAGTATCCGTTTTCCAGACCCGACAG
>JAFTEK010000386.1 GCA_017453705.1 Treponema sp. | reverse complement strand
CTGACTTTACATGGCAGTCATTTCCAGCCCTGTCCACATTCGTTGTAAAGAATCGGGAAGGACGCAAGATTAATATCTTTAACTTGATAGGGGACGGGCTTGTTTGGACTCCAGTGAGCATGGAATATGACAGGATAATAAGCGGAGCCACGGGCGCGGACTTCTTCTATCCGTTTCCCAACATGGACGAGAGGAAGCTAGGCAGGGTGGAGCTTGCCTTTGCCTCATCCAGCTTTACAGTGCCCAGCACGGAGAGGGAAGATTCCTGGATAAATGTGACTGTCCTGGACGGACAGATGCAGGCAGCGGACTACTACCATGCCGGAAAGCTCTATGCGCATACTATTTTCCAGGACAACACGCCGGTTTCCAGGATAGTCGATGCTGACGGAGACTCTGTTTTTGAGACTACTGAGTATTATGAGCCTGTCTCGGACATAGACATGAATGTTCATGACGAGGCAGTCGAGAGGACAATAATGACAAACCTCTTTGGCACACCGTCAAACGGGGCTGATTTCTATTTGCGCATGGTGCAGGTGGACACAAACGGTGACACCGTTCCTGATTTCACCGAGGAGTACATGGGTGGCGGTGCAGTTGTTAGCTCCTGGGATACTGATGGGGATGGCTACTGGAACGTCCGTGTGTCTACGTCCATAGACTTGGAGAATGGGATAAGGCGTGAGACTGATATGTTCTACCTGCCTTACAAGGAAACCGTTGTCAGTGTCACTATAGAAAACGGAGTTCCTGTTTTGGTGCAAAGCGGCTCCCAGGAGCTTTCCGTTACAAAAGATGCTTATCATTCCTTCTATTGGATTGGGGAGCCGGGGTCTCCCTTGCTTTCAAAGGATGCTGTGGACTTCTTTAAGAAGAATAATTCCCAGGGGCTTTCCACCGTCATAGAGAGGGATGGGGAGAGGGTTCACGCCGTTCATATAGGTGAATTCCTTTATGGCATGATGATTCCTGATATGGAGATGTGAGGATGTCCCGCTGCTTTTTTGTTTCCCTTTTGCTGGCGGCCGCGCTTGTGCTTTCATCATGCGCTTCTTCCAGTTCCCGTGAGCCAAAGGATGTTGACACAAGTTCCAGGAAGTATACGTCTGAGGACGCAGCTTCCTATGAGATGAACCAGATAAAGAAAATCCCGGATGCTGATTTCCTTAAAGCCCTCTGGAGATCCAAGCTGCTCGTCATCAATAATCAAAATCTTGCGGGTGCCCAAAGCCTGTATGCTTCATACGAGGCAAAGACCGTAGCCCAGTACAGGAAGGCTATTTCCCAGAAGGACTATCTGGAGGCTCTACGCCTGTTCAACTCACTGGATGCCGTGGAATATAGCGGGCTTTCCGAGCTCAAGATGCAGCGTCCTGAGCTTGAGGCCGCCATAAAGCGGAGTGTCCCAGGCCTTTCTTCGGCTGCCAGTAATTTCACCAATTTGGCGGCTTGTGTAAAGGGCACCGTCACCATTTATGTGGACAAGGGTGTTAAAGTTCAGGGCCGGGTGGGTCGGACGGATGCCGTGCTTGGTTCTGGTTTTTTTATTGACAAGGCCGGCTACATAATTACAAACCATCATGTGATATCTGACTGCGTTGACCCTGAGTACAAGGGATTTGCCCGCCTGTACATTTACCTTGCCGAGGACTCTGATACCAGGATTCCGGCCAAGATAGTTGGATATGATGAGAATGTTGACCTTGCCCTGCTCAAGACTGAGGTTGATGCTCCCTATGTCTTTGCCCTTGGATCCAGTGAGAGTCTGGACGTGGGTGACAAGGTTTATGCCATTGGTTCTCCGCTGGGCTTGGACAGGACTCTGACAAGCGGAATAATTTCCTCCAAGGACAGGGAGCTTTTTAGTGCAGGAAAGGTTTTCCAGATTGACGCGGCCGTGAATTCAGGGAACTCAGGAGGTCCCCTCATAGATTCCAATGGAGATGTCCAGGCCATTGTTTTTGCCGGTGTGCAGAACTATCAGGGGCTTAACTTTGCCATACCTGTTGAGTATTTGCGCTATGAGCTTCCGATTTTTTATTCGAGGGGCAAGAGAAAAGGGGGCTGGATAGGCTGCTACGGTAGAACCAAGAAAAGGGCCGGAAGCGGTGCTGCCAATGAGGGGCTTACGGTTGAGTACGTCATGCCTTCTTCACCCGCGGCCTTGGCTGGAATTAACGTCGGGGAGACAATTGTTGAAGTCGGCGGTATGAGCGTGACTTCCCTGGATGAGTTCAAGGCAGACTTTATGCGGCGAGAAGTCGGTACGATAGTTAAGATAAAGGCTCTTGATTCGGCCGGCAAAAAGAAGACCCACATTGTCTATCTGGATGAGAGACCAAAGGCTCCGGGAAAGGAAGTCCACGCGCATGATGTTATCGCACAAGCCCTTGTTCCGCTGCTGGGAATGGAGCTGAACCGTAATTCATCGCTTAACAGGAACCAGTACGTTATAAGCCGTATAGTGAGGGGGTCCGTCGCGGACAGCTCTGGATTCAGCGTGGATGACACTGTTTCAGTGCAGGACGTGCAGCTAGACCCTGAAGGGGAGTATGCCAGTGTCCAGATATATGCCAAAAAGCGCAACAACGGATATCTGGATGTTGCTGTTGGCTACACGGTTCCCCTTGATTCCCAGAATTATTTTTAAGGAACTGTTTTTAAGCGTCAGGCCGTGTGCTTTGCCGCTTCTCCAAGGGCTGATGTTATCCTGTAGGCATGGTCGCCGAATTTCTCGATCTGGCGTACCAAGTCTATATACATCAGCTCGGTCTTGACTTCCGCTCCGCTTTCCAGCCTCTTGCGTGCAATTTTCTTGAGGGCTTTGTGCTGGGCATCAATCTGTTTTTCAATCTCCTCCGCATTGGCAAGCTCTTCAGCCGTCCAGCTGGAGTCAAGGTTTTCGTGCACAATGTCGAAAGCTTTTCCCGCAAGTGACAGGTAGGGCTGAAGTTTCTCCAAATCCTCCTTGGAGAACTTCATGTTCTTGTCCACGCTCTTCTTTAGCATCACCCCTATGCTGTAGCATTCGTCGCTCATGCTCTCGATGTCCTCGACGATTTGCAGCATCCTTGCTACGTCCGCGCTTTGGGATTCGGTAAGAGGAAGCTTGGAGCATGAGACAAGGTACTTGGTGAGGGCTTCTTCCATCTGATCCACGTAGTCCTCTTTCTGGGTCAGCATGTCAAAGTAATCCCGTACAAATGTGTCCGTGTTTCCGCTGAAACCTACTTGCACACAGCGGAACATCTGCGCGACTTTCTCCGCCATCTTGAAAATCTCGTTCTCGGCCTGGACAATGTAGGCGACGACATTCTCCCTACCTCCGGTCTCGCTGAACTCCAGTGTATAGACGTTCTGCTTGTCTTCCTCCCTGTTTTTGATCACTTTCTTGGCTACTGAGGCAATTTGCCTGGTGAATGGCAGGAAGATGAGGGCAGCCATAGTCTTCAGCATGGTATGAAGGGCCGCGATGTGGTAGCTGATGTTTTCCTGCACCCTGCCGGGGACCAGGAAATCCACGAGATGCAGGAGGGGCAGGAAGAATACAATTGCGAAGAATGCCATGACCACGTTGAATGTGACGTGGATGAAAGCCGCGCGCTTGGCGTTTTCCCTGCTGCCCCATGCGGCGAGAACAGCGTCAATCGTGGAGCCAATCTCACTTCCTATTACCAGGGATGCCGAGAATTCCCAGCTGATGAGCTTGTTGTAGGCGAGCGTTATGATAATTGCTGTTGCGGCGGATGAGGAGTGGAGCAGGGCGGTGATAAGAAGACCGATGACAACCCCTATTATTATGGAAACAAAACCCCAGTCATCCAGTGCGGAGATAAAGTTAAGGTTGCCGCTGTCAGTGGGAATTGCGCCGGACAGCATGTCCAGTCCGATGAACAGCATTGCAAAACCCATCAGG
>JAFTEK010000385.1 GCA_017453705.1 Treponema sp. | reverse complement strand
GTCTCGCTCACCTGATCCGCGTGGAATTCCGCTTCCCCTTCCTTCCGGTGCTTGTTGATTATGTTCTCGGCATAGCGGATGAGCGAGAGGGTCTTAAGCCCCAGGTAGTCAAATTTGACAAGACCGCACGGCTCTATTATGTCCATCGTGTACTGGACGGCGACCTTACCGGTCTTGGCATCCTTGAACACAGGTGCCCAGTTTGGCAGGGCGGTCTTGCCAATCACCATCCCGGACGCATGTAATCCCGTGTTGCGGTTGACGTTCTCCAGCTTAAAACAGAGGCGGAAAAGATCCTGATAGCGGGGGTCATCCTTGTACGGAATGAGCTGTCCGTTATCAGGGTGCTTCTCGTCAGGAGGTGAAAACGCATCGGCGAGCTTGGCCTTGGGGTTGTCGGGAACGCACTTCTTGAGCATCGCGACTTCGTTCAGGGGTATGTCCAGCACCCGCCCCACATCCGCTATGACGGCCTTGGGTTTTTCAGTTCCAAAGGTGACAATATGACCGACCTGCGGCAGGCCGTACCAGTCCTCGGTGTGCTTGATTATCTCCTCGCGGAATTCGAAGTCCATGTCCACGTCAAAATCCGGCATGGACACACGCTCAGGGTTCAGGAATCGCTCAAAAATCAAACTGTAGCGGAAGGGGTCAATGTCCGTTATCGTCATCGCATAAGCGACAAGGGAACCTGCGCCAGAGCCTCGCCCAGGCCCTATGGGTATATAATGCTTGGGCTGCTGCTTCTTTGTATCATAGAGGGACTTGGACCAGTTGATGAATTCCCATACGATGAGGAAGTAACCGGAAAATCCCATCGAGAATATAACGCCCAGCTCATACATCGCCCTGTCAACTATCATCTTGCAGTCATCCGGGTTCTTGAGCCTGTCACCATAGCGTTTGCGCAGCCCTTCCTCCACAAGGTGCAGGACAAAGGCATCCTGTGACACGTACTCCTTGGGAATCTGGTAGACAGGAAGGGTATCCTTTAGTTCCTGGGTCTTGTACTGATGAATCGTCAGGTCACACATCGAGGCAATCTTGAGAGTATTGTCGATTGCCTCCGGGCAGTCAGGAAAGAGCTGCCGCATCTCCTCCTCTGTCTTCATGTACCACTGGTCGCCCTGAAAGTGCATACGGTTTGGGTCTTTCAAAAGTTTTTTTGTTCCAATACATACCAAGACATCCTGGGCTTCCGCGTCATCCCTGCGGCAATAATGTATGTCATTCGTCACGACAAGAGGAATGTCCAAATCATGCGCGAGCTTTATCAGCTTGGGGGAGACCGCCTTCTGATCCTCAAGCCCATGATCCTGTAGCTCTATGTAATAGCGGTCTTTGCCAAAAAGCTCCTTGTATTTCCGTGCGGTCTCGTAGGCCCTCTTGTCATCGCCAAAGAGCAGTGCCTTGGGAACTTCTCCCTGTATGCAGGCGGAAAGGCATATAAGGCCGTCGTGGTAACGCTCCAGCAGTTCCCAGTCAATCCGGGGCTTATAGTACATACCCTCCGTGAACGCTATCGACGAGAGCCAGCAGAGGTTCTTGTAGCCCGTGTCGTTCATGGCAATCAGTATAAGGTGGTAGTACCAGGAGCTTTTTCCGTTACGGGCGTAGGGAACCTCGTTCTTTTCCGTGTGGCTTCCCTCCGCTACATAGAACTCCTCGCCGCATATCGGGTTGATTCCGTTGGCGTGGCAGATGTGCTCAAAGTTAAGCACACCGAACATATTGCCGTGGTCAGTCAGCGCGAGGGCCTTCATGTTAAGCTCTTTGGCGCGGGCAATCAGGGTGTCCAGCTTGCTCGCCCCGTCCAAAAGCGAATAATCAGAGTGGACGTGCAGGTGTACAAACTTGCTCTCCGGGGTTCCCTCCGGTGCGTCGGGAAATTTGTGGATGTCTGCCATGTCCGGCCTCCTATGCTTTTTCTATTCTCCAGACCCGGTGAATCTTCTGGTTCCTGTAGTCATCGCTTATCGTCTTCAGGCTTATGTCCTCCGCCGTGCAGAGGGGGCTTCCGTCCTGGGCCTTGGGCAGCTTTTCCTCGTCAAATTTGAGCCTGCGGCTGTTGGTGGAAAAATAAAGGACTCCTCCCTTGTTTAAAAGGAACAGGGTGTCCGCGACAAGGGAAGGCCAGTTCCGGTTTATGTCAAGAACCGTGTCCGTGTCCTTGGAATTGCTGAAAGTCGGAGGATCCAGCACGATTATGTCAAAGCGGTTCACCCCGTCCTTTGCTTCCCTCTCCGCTTTCCGTGCCTCAAGGTACTTAACCGCGTCCTGGCAGATGAAAGAATACTTGTATTCATTCTGGGGATTGAACTCGTTAAGCTCCAGATTCTTCTTAGCCCAGTCTATATAAGTCCGGCTCATATCCACGCTGGTAATCCTTCTGGCCCCGCCTTCCGCCGCATATACAGAAAAACTTCCAGTGTAGCAAAAGAGGTTCAGAACGCTCTTTCCCGCGCTCTCTTCCCTTATCTTCTTGCGCAAAAGCCTGTGATCCAAGAACAAACCTGTGTCTATGTAGTCAGTCAGGTTGACATGGAAGAGCTGCCCCTGTTCCTGCACAGTGCCCTGAACGCTTTTTCCTGCGGAAGCCCGGCTGCTTTTTTTCGCATACTGGTTCTGCCGTATTTTTATCTTTTTGCGGGTTTTAATCAGAACATGAGACCTGTCCACCCCTATGACCCTTGCGGCGGCATCCGCCATCGCGGAAAGCCATTCGTCTTCTTCCGCCTCGTCCTTCTCGTATGGACGCTCATAAAGATAGACGTGCAGATAGCTGTTCTTCAATGCCTCGGATATGTATGCGGCAGCCTCGCTGCCGTTCGCGCTTATGGCAGCGGCCTCCTTGGAAAGCAGGCGCTCTATCTGGAATTTAGTGAAAATCTCCTCCGGCAACAGCCTGTACAGCTCCACGGCAAGAGGAACTTCCGGAATATCGCGGTCATAAAGCCTGTAACAGGTGACATCACTCCGCCTGGCCCATTTTTTGAGCAGGCGGAAGTTCCTTGTAAGCCTGTTGGCAAAGACCTCCACCTGATAGGCAGTCTTATCGTCAGGCATTTCTGCCATGGCAGTTCTTGTATTTCTTGCCAGAACCACATGGGCAGGGGTCATTGCGCCCGACCTTCGGCATGGTGCGAACAACGGTCACGCTCTGCCCCTGCCTGCCCCCCTGCATCGCAGAATTCTGGGCGCCCATCCTGGATTCCCTTGCATTAAAGGCAGAGCCTGCGCTTTGAGGCCTTGCAGGCCCCTGGGCGGGAGACGACATCGGCGAGCCTGCATCATCATGCCTTGTCGTCATGTTCTGCATCATGGGAGCACGGCGGCTGGGCATATCATCCTGCTGGCGAACCTGTATCTTTACCTTGAAGATTCGGCTCGCAACCTGATTGCGTATGTCAGCAAGTATAGCATCAAAAGCATTAAAACCGTCAATCTTATATTCGGTAAGGGGGTTCTTGCTTCCGTAGGAACGCAGGTGCACGGCCTCACGCAGACCGTCCAGGAATTCCAGCTGGTCAAGCCACTTGCGGTCAATCAACTGTATGTACTGGTAGCGGATGAACATATTGAACTGTTCCTTGCCCACCAGAAGCTCCTTCTGGGTCAGGTCGTCCTGAAGCATGGCGTTTACGCCTTCCTCATTAAGCCTCTCATAGGGAACAATCTGCCCGAAGCTGTTCTTTAGCTTGTCAACGAGGGCACTCTTAGCGTTGCCGCCCTTGCTGTGCCTCTCCTCCTGCTCATAGTCAGCGAACAAACCGGCCACGATATCCTTGGCGTTGTTCATAACACGCTTGGACAAGTCATCGTCATCCAGGATGGAGTCTCTTTCTTCATATATGAACGAACGCTGCTGGTTAAGGACATCATCATAGTCCAGGAGGTTCTTTCGGATTTCAAAGTTCCTCTCCTCGACCTTCTTCTGGGCTTTCTCAATCGACTTGTTGAGCCAGGGATGGTTAATAGGCTCCCCAGGCTCCATGCCCACGCGGGACATTATCTTCTTCATCCTATCACCGCCGAAGAGCCTCATCAGGTCATCGTCCATAGAGATGTAGAACTTGCTGCGGCCGGGGTCTCCCTGTCGTCCAGAGCGTCCGCGCAGCTGGTTGTCTATGCGGCGGGACTCGTGCCGCTCGCTTCCAATGACATAGAGGCCCCCAAGCTGCTTGACTTCCTCGTAGTCCTTCTCCCACTGCTCCTTTTCTATCGCAAGTGCCGCCTCGTACTGCTCCTCGCTCGCCTCGGTTCCTGCCCTTTTCCTGGCCCTGGTCTCTGGGTTGCCACCCAGCTTGATGTCAGTTCCGCGTCCTGCCATGTTGGTGGCGACTGTGACGGAGCCTTTAGCTCCGGCCTCGGCGATTATCATGGCTTCGCGGGCGTGGTTCTTTGCGTTCAGGACTTCATGGCGGATGCCGTGCCGCGTGAGCAGGGCGGACAGGTGCTCCGACTTTTCGACGGAGACCGTTCCGATCAGGACGGGCTGCCCCTTCTTGTGGCACTCGTCAACTTCCTTCACTATGGCGTTCCACTTGTCCGACTCGTTCAGGTACACCTCGTCATCCTCGTCCTTGCGGGCGACAGGCTTGTTCGTCGGAATCGCCACGACATCCAGCCCATATATCTTGCTGAACTCGACCGCCTCCGTCGCGGCGGTTCCGGTCATGCCGGAAAGCTTCTCGTACATGCGGAAGTAGTTCTGGAATGTGATTGTCGCCAGCGTCCTGTTGCGCTGGGCTATGCGGATGTGCTCCTTTGCCTCAATCGCCTGATGCAGACCGTCACCGTAGCGGCGGCCTTCCAGAATACGGCCGGTGAACTCATCGACTATCTGCACCTGGTTGTCCTTGACCACGTAGTCCACGTCGTTGTGGTACAGGACGTGGGCGCGGATGGCCTGGGTAAAGTAGTGGACAAACTCAAAGTTCTGCTCGTCAAAGACAGTCGTTCCGTCATCAATGAGCTTGTGCTGGTGCAGGATGTCATCTATCTTGTTCATTCCCTTGTCAGTGAATGAGATTCGCTTGCTCTTCTCGTCCACCTTGTAGTCGCCCTGCATGGCAGCCCGCTGCTCAGGCAGCATGTCCACCTCGTCAGGATAGTCACCGGTCTTGGGGTCCTTCTCCACTTCGGTGAACATCCCCACGTACTTGTCAACCTCATGGTACTTGTAGGTGTCGTCCTCGCCCTGGCCGCTTATGATAAGAGGAGTCCTCGCCTCGTCTATCAATATGGAGTCAATCTCGTCCACGACGCAGAAGTTGAATCCCCTCTGCACCTTGCGCTTGAGATCCACCTGCATGTTGTCGCGCAGGTAGTCAAAGCCGAATTCGTTGTTCGTTCCATAAGTGATGTCGCAGTCGTAGGCGACCTTGCGCTGCTCGTTGTCCATGTTGCCCAGGATGCAGCCGACCGTCTGCCCCAGGAATTTGTAGACGCGCCCCATCCACTTGGAGTCACGCTCGGCCAGGTAATCGTTGACCGTGACGACATGCACGCCCTTGCCTGAAAGGGAGTTCAAGTAAACGGCACAGGTACACATGAGCGTCTTACCTTCTCCCGTCTTCATCTCCGTTATGCGGCCGGAGTGGAGCACTAGAGAACCCATTATCTGCACGGGGTAGGCTCGCTCCCCAAGAACCCTGTAGGCGGCTTCGCGTGCAAGCGCGAAGGCTTCAGGCAATATATCATCCAAGGTCTCGCCTTGTGCGAGCCTGTCTTTCAAAATCTGTGTCTGCTTGGGAAAATCCTCGTCAGCGAATGCCTGCGCCCAGCTTTCCTTCGCCTCCACCTGGGCGAGCAGCGGCTGCAGAGCCTTTACATCCCTTTCATTCTGGGATCCAAAGAAAAAGGTCAAAATCTTGTCAAACATAACGAGACCTACTATAACCTTTTTTCAAATCATTGACAATAAGACTTTGATTCTTTATCCTATATACAATATGAAAAATGCGAGCTGCCGCCGCCTTCTCAGTTACCTGGCCATCTTTCCCTGCCTGCTGCCCATCCCCTTTTTCTTCTCCTGCAAGCAAAACACCAAGGTGACATCATTGGAGGAGAGGCCCGTATTCTCCCTGAGCTACGGAAACTTCGAGAACCAGCTCAACCTCTTTTCCCTTACATCTGTCTCCGACGTCAAAAGCTCCCTTGTGATGAGGGAGGGCTTCTTCTATGTGCTCAACGGGGAGTCCCGCAAAATAATGGAGATGAACAACTTCGGGGACCTGATCGTCTATTTCTACAACCCGGAGTTCAACCCCCGCTCCAAACGCATGGAACAGAAGGCCAGCAAATCCACCACGATGAAAGCCGTTGAATACGGCTTCAACGAGCTTTCCGCCATCACCGTGGACTCAGCCCAGAAACTGTACGCCGTGGACACCCTGCCTCTGGACAGACAGGAACAGGATGAGAAAATGCAGCTGGTCTTGAGCCAGATAGTCCTGCGATTTGACGGCAAGGGCAATTTCATAGACTACATAGGCCAGCAGGGGCCGGGAGGAACACCCTTCCCCTACATAAAGGGAATATACACAAACAAGGACAACGAGCTGATTGTAGTCTGCTACCTGTCATCATATTACACAGTCTACTGGTTCTCAGACTCAGGCTACCTTCTCTACCAGCTTCCGATTGCAAAGGACAGCGTTCCCAACCCGCTCAAAGGCGAAGGGCTGGACGCTTTTTCCAACATAACGGCGATAATCCCGGACTATAACAACAGGACAATCTATATGTCCGTTGACTACTACAAAAGCTACATAGACGAGGCGAGCCGCCTTCAGTCCGGTGTGGACTACGACTCGTCCAGGGTCTACTCGCTTTCGGTCGAAGACGGCCTGTACGGAGAACCCATTGAAATATTAAGTGACAGCGAGGAAATAACCGAAGGATTCTCCGGGGAAGAGTACGACATCCCCTATGATTTCCTTGGCGTGACGGAAAGCGGATGGCTGTTTTTCATCGTAAGCACCCAGAACGGCTTTGACTTGCAGATGATACAAGGGGACGGGCAGAGGATACTAAGGAGAAACCTCGCGCAGGACAGAAGCAAGCTCCTTTACTACAACTTTGACCTGAGCAACACAGGCATCCTCACTGCCCTGCTTGTCAAAAACGACAAGGCAGATGTCGTGTGGTGGAGGACGGACTCCCTGATACAATCCGTCATAAACAACTGAAATTAGGTGGCGCATTTCATGGAAAATGACTTTACAGGAAGCTTTTCTTCCGTAGACGGCTATGCAGAAGGAGAAGAACCCCTCCACTTCTATCACCAAAAGGGGGAATTCAGGAAATACTACGACAATGACCAGATGCCCCTGAGGAATCTGGCAGAAGGCAAGGGACTCCCCAAGAAGGGGCTTTTCCGCTCGCTGGTCTCCACAAAGTCCAACCGTGCCATCTTCACAGGAATGGTTATGTGCTTTGTCCTGGTATTCCTCCTGAGCTTCCTGCAGGGCAAGTCCAACGAGGGCATCATCGAAGGCATGTACTGCGAGATGACGGCCTTTTCTTTCCAGGAGCAGCTCTTTGCCAGCGTAGAGATAAGGCCATCCTACATGACCAAGAAAAGGCACAAGGGTGACTACGAGAAAAAGAATCTCGACGTAAACTTCAAAGTTATAAACAGCGACGGCCAGATTTCGGAGGATATCAGCCAGCAGTTCACCTATGACTCGCCACAAGGGGGAAGCCTGTATATAAGGAATACTTTCGCAGACTACGACGCGGACAAGGTATCCTGCACCCTCGACATGGACGGAAAGACAGTCAATCTCAGCTCAAAAGTCATCAGAAAATAATGTCCCAATGTACAACTACAAAACGTTCCAATGTACAACTACAAAACGTTCCAATATACGACTACAAAATGTTCTAATGTACGACTACAAAATGT
>JAFTEK010000384.1 GCA_017453705.1 Treponema sp. | reverse complement strand
CGTTGGCTCAGATGCTGCCGTTTCCAAGGATTTGCAGGAAATCGGAGTAACATCCATTGTAAACTACAAATACGATGAGAACCGTATGCTGGACATCGTAAAGAGATACCATTCCGGAGACGTTGACCGCCTGGTGCAAAACGCATTCATCAATTCGGTCAAAGCAACCATCGGAAAATACTCCATAAGCGAACTCGTCCCCAACACAACAGAGATAATCAAGCAGGTCAAGACCGACATGGAGAAGACTCTCAACGAGAACGACACCCCTGTTGACATAACCCAGCTCACACTGGACAACTGGGACTGGCCGGACTCCTATAACCAGCGCGTCCAGCAGACCATGGAGACCGCCCAGCAGGTCAAGATAGCCGAGCAGGAGCTTGCCATAGCCAACCAGAACAGCCAGAAGCAGGTTGTAGAAGCACAGGCCAAGCTTGAGGCCGAGCGACTCAATGCGGAAGCCGTGAAAGTAGCGGCAGAAGCCGAGGCAGAGGCAATGCGGACAAAGAACGCCGCAATACAGGCCACACTCGCCATACAGAGGGAAACTTGGGCACACGAGGAGAAGATGAAGGAGCTTGAGAAGTGGAACGGGGTCAAGCCCGGCTCCGTCGCGACCGAGCTTATCACCACACCTCAATACTCCGTGCTCTCGACAGCAGAACGTTAATCAAAGCGAAAGAAAAAGGGGCTGCCCAAAAAGAACGGGCAGCCCTTTATTTTGGGGAATTTACAAACAATTGGCCGGTCATGGGCGGGAGGGTCTCACCGCCTTCTTGAACAGGGCTGAAAGGCCTTCCTCCGAAATACCGGAAGAAGCAGCGGCGGCATCCTTGTTCTCCCTCTGTATCTCCTCAAAGACCTCCTGGCGGAAGACTTTGACGTTCTTGGGAGCCTCCACGCCGATTTTGACCTGCTCGCCCTTGACTTCGATTATAGTCAGAGTTATATCGTCACCTATCTTGATTTTCTCATCGACTTTGCGCGAAAGAATAAGCATTACTTACCCTCCCCTGCGGACAGAGCTTTCGCCACATCGTACTTAATAGGCCACTTCTTGTCATCCAAGATAACCTGCATCCCCTCGTGAGTCTTCTTGTTTATCACGACAGGCCCCCTAAGGTTAGCGGTTATATTGGAACCATCGTTCGGAACCGTGATAATCGAAAGAAGCAGCACATCAGAAGGATCCTTTATGCCTATCTTGGTCAGCTCCCCCTCGTCTATGTCCGCCTCATAGTCCTGGCAGACGATAAACGGATCCAGGAGCAGGAAGGCCAGATCTTTATCCTGAACCGACTGCATCCATATCAGGGGCTTAACGTGACAGTCTATCAAGGCAAACTCGCGGTAATCAGCAAAACCAAACAGTCCCTGCGGAAGCTTTATCAGCTGCTCCTGCGAGACCTCAATCTTGCCCATTGTCTTTGTTTCAAGCAGCATCGATTCACCTCAGGATAGATCAGCGGATGTAGTCCAAGAGGCTGGTGGAATACATCTTGCCAGCATTGCTCAGAGTAGCCTGGTTGACCAGCTCCAGCATCTTCATATCCACAATAGTCTTGGTCATGTCTATGTCCCCTTCCCTGCTGACGAGGGCAGTGACATTGAGGGCATTTGTCTGGGAGCGGCTTATATTGGCTTCCGCCCTCTCATAGTCACTGCCAGTCTTGGCAAGGCGGGTCGTCATGTTGGAAATTCCCTCGTCTATGGAACCGAGCACACGGCCGCCTATGGCATCCTGATCCGCCGCATACATTGCATCGCGCAAGGCTATCACCGTGTCGAATATCGAGCCGCCTGAAGACAACACATTCGTGGCAAGGTTGTAGGGAGGCAGCTGGGACTTGTCCTTTATGAAACCAATCTCCTCAAGCACGCTTCCGTTCTTGTCCTCCAGCCAGAGCTGGTGGGAGTCGGTCGTCTCAAGGTCAAGACCGTTCGTTATCGGGTCAATGCGGGCCTTCACAGCCGCACCGCTGTCATTTATCTTGGCAACGAGGGAATACACGTTGTCACCCCTGTTAACCCTTATCTCCACACCGTCCACATTCATCACGCTGTCAGCCTTGCAAGTCCAGCCAGACAGGTCACGCCTGCCCATAACACGCTGCGGCTCCGCCCAGAAAATACGGTTACCGCTGTTGTCCACCTGCATGTACTGATTCTCGTCAACCTCCACGGAGTTGACAGCTATGTTCCCCTGATACTTGACTTCCTTTATAAGAGGCTCGTTCGCACCGGGGACATTGCCCAAAAGCACGTCAAAAGCCTGGGTCTTGCTGCGTGTGCCGGCAAACAGGCTGTTTCCCTCAGGTCCCACTGCATTGGCATTCTGAATCATCTCCTTGAGCAGCTCGTTGACCTCAGTAGCCATGTTCTTGAGGTCTTCCTTGCTGTTAGTGCCGTTCGCACCGTTCACGGCAAGCTCCCGCACCCTCTGCATTATCTGGAGGTTTGAGTTGACATAGCCCTCGCTGACCTTGAAATTGTCCGCAAGCGTCTGGGCATTCTTCTCAAACTGATTCACACGTGAGATGTATGACTGGTAGCGCACCAGATGCCCGACCGCAATCGGATCGTCACGCAGGGAACCAATACGGCTCTGGCTGCCCACCTGATTGTTAAGATGATTCTGCTTGACTTCCTGCTTCCTAAGGTAATACTGTGTATCCGCATTGTTTATATGCGAGCTTATCCTGCCTGTTGCCATATTCTTATCACTCCTATGTAAAGTCTTTGTTTTCTTCTATTACCCCGTCTGCCGTCAGACCCCGATTCTGTTTATCAGGGTGTTGAGCAGCTGATCCTGCACGCTTATGAACTTGGCCGCCGCCTGATAGCCATACTGGAACTTGATTATATCAGCAAGCTCCTCGTCCACATTCACACCGGAGATGCTGTCACGCAAGTCACGGAGATCATTCATTATAGCCTTCTGGCTGGCAAGCATATTCTCCGCCTGCTCGCCTTTAAGCCCTATGCGGGTCACGGTCTCGGCAAAATAGTCATCAAAGGTGCGCTCGCCGCCGACCATCATCTTGCTGTTGCGTATGGCGGCAATCTCAACCGCAGCACGTCCATCATCCGGATCAGCACGCCCCTGGTTATTGGCAAAGGCCGCCGCAACAGACTGCACGTCAGAGGCAATTGTCGGGTTCACGACGATGTAGCCGGAAGGATGCATTATCGGACTTACCGCAAAGTCCGCTCCGGCAAGAGAGTTAACAGCATCAGGCCTCTCCCAGTCGTAGGCCCCCGCCTCACCGCTTCCTGCCAGGATACCAGCGTAACCGGTCAGGAACATTCCGGAGTCCTCCACGTGGCGGATCACAAAGTCCGGGTTTCCAATCTGTTGGGCTGTCGTAGCCTTGAGCACCAGGTTGGAATTCCTGTCCAAATATGCCTTGACCTCACCGTTGCTGTCGTTGATACGGTTGACCACATCAGAAACGGTGTCTGTAGGATAGTATTCTACGGTAATGTTGCCGCTCGTGCCGCTGAAAGTCATTGTTCCAGCGAGGCCAATCTGTTCCTGTGGGCGCAGGGCATTTGTTCCTGTGAACCGGAATACATAAGAATGATCCACGGCACCGTCACCGTCTCGGTCATAGTTTCCGTTGGTGTTCTCCACAAAAGGATGCTCAGTGAAGAAGTCAAGCCCCGTCACGTTGTTCTTGCCAATGGCGTTACGGTGCACGTCGTTCACAAGGTCTGCGAAGTTCTGGGTCATCGTGTCCAACGATTGCAGCTCACTGCGGAGATCTTTGTCACGCAGCTCCACGAGCGCGCCCAGTGAGCCACCACGGAAAGAGGCATCAAACTGAGTGTCATGCCAGATGAGCTTGGTATAGCCGGAGTTGTCCATGTCCGTAACCTCGTCTATCTGGCGGGCAATTCCGCCCTGCACAATCATCTGGCCGTCGGTGTGGACGATGAACTCATCGGGGTCGCTCCTGACGACAGTGACGTTTATCAAGTTGCCCAGCCTCTCAACCAGAAGGTCTCGCCTGTCCATAAGGTCATTGGGATTGTCTCCCATGCCCAATACACGGACAATCTCAGTGTTCACCTCTGCAATCTGGCGGGTTATGTCGTTGACCTGCTTGACGGAAGCCTCTATGTCACCGTTGACCTGCTGCTGGATGGCGAGCAGGGACTTGTTGTTCTGCTGGATAGAGTTCGTGAGGCTCTCAGCACGGGTGACGACAGCCTGCCTGCAGGCATCACTGCCCGGATCATTGGAAAGCTCCTGCCAGGCCTGCCAGAACTTGTCCATGTTGGAGCGCACAGAAATTTCGTCAGGCTCATTGTAAATCTGCTCAATCATGGAATAGTAATTGTCACGTGTGTTCCAGTAGCTTTCCAGATTAGTCTGGGCAAAGATACGGTTGTCCAAAAGCTCGTCGCGGACGCGGGTTACGGACTGGACGACGGTTCCCTGTCCCAGCTGGCCGGGAAGCTCCGCCCTCTCCAAATCAGGCCTGTCCAAGGGATCCATCGCAGCGACGGTGACGCGCTGGCGGCTGTAGCCCTCGGTATCGGCGTTGGATATATTGTGTCCCGCCGTCTGAATCTGCACGTTGTGCGCCATAAGGCTGCGCTTGCCAATCTCTATTCCAGCGAATGTTCCTGACATCTTCCGTCCTCCGTTTTCCCCGTACCGTGAACTCCCACCCCGGGGTCTTCCAATTAAAAGAAATTTGTCTTATTTCTGTATCGGAATACAGGCAGGATATTATAAGAAGAAATTGCCGGGCCAATCGGGATAAAAAAAGCCATCTCCATCAAAAGGCGGTTTCCGTCTTTCAATGAAGATGGCCTTCGTGTGTTTTTAAATACTTTTTTGTTACTTTTGTCCTGATAACTCTATGTAGATTTGGTCTGCAAGACCAAAACCTGCATTCTTGGTAAGCGCCTCAGCGTAGTTGTCATAAAGCATATCCTCGTACATGTCGCGGGCATAGGAGTTGCCGTCTCCTGTAAGGGAGCTTTTCATAACCGTCTTGCGGGCGGATGAGAGCATCATCTTGACCATGTAGTTCTCAAGCTCCATCGACTGCTCGTAAAGCTCGCTCGTCCTGTCTATCACAGGAGTTTTTCCCTTGCTGTTCTTGGAATTCGCGGCAAAGCCCTGGGGCTTGGCCGTCTTATCCTTCTCGGACGTGTAACTGCCTGCAAAACCCTGGGTGTAGTCACCTGTGAGCCTGTTTGTACGGTTGACCTGGCTTGAGGAGATGCCCTGTCCAAGCGATGAGGATGCCTTGGATTTCTCGCTCATTGACTTGACCAGATCCTCGAACCGGCCCATCTCGCTCCTGCTCTGTGCGGCCTTTACGGAAGCATTCGCATCAGAGACAAAGCCCGCGCCTGTATATCCGCCTATGCCCTGGATATCCATTTATTTTCCCTGCCCTAGCGCTTGATTCCAACTGCGGTCTGGAGCATCGCATCGCTGGTCTGGATTGCCTTGGAGTTGAACTCGTATGCCCTCTGGGCGACTATCATCTGTACCATTTCGTTGACGACGGAGACGTTGCTCATCTCAAGGAACTTGTGCTTGGTGACACCCATGCCCTCAAATCCGGGTCTGCCCGCAATAGGCGCGCCTGATGCATTCGTCACCTTGTAGAGGTTGTCACCCAGGTTCTCAAGGCCCACCTCGTTGGGAAAGCGGTACAGCTCCAGCTGCCCCACCTCGACAGGCTCCAGCTCGCCGTTCACGCGCACGTTCACACGGCCGTCATTGCTTATCGCAAGGGTCTCCAGCTGGAATCCCTCAGGAAGGATAATCTCGGGAATAAGGCGCAGTCCGTTTGCGTTGACCATCTGGCCGTT
>JAFTEK010000383.1 GCA_017453705.1 Treponema sp. | reverse complement strand
GCCGAAACGGGACAAGGGTTATTTTGGAATTGTTTGTAAAGGATTCAGATGGTGATCCTTATGCTTCTTTAGATCTTGATCCTGTCAAGAACCGGACGGGTGATATCTGGCATATCTTTGTTCCAGGACTCAAGGCTGGGGCACTCTATCTTTATAGGGTGGATGGTCCTTTTGAGCCGAAAGCTGGCCAAAGGTTCAATGTAAAAGAGCTTCTGTTTGATCCCTACGCCAAGGCGATTACGCCTACATCTGTATTCCACAACCTGCCACCTAATTACAGGACACCAATCGACAAGACTGACATAGAGCTGGAGGAGTCCCGCCATCTCTATAGTTTCCCCAAGTGTGTCGTCATAGATGACAAGGCTTTTGACTGGGAGGGGGATCGCCCGATAAACCGTCCGCTGCATGACAGCATCATCTACGAGGTGCATTTGAAAGGCTTTACTGCGGGACGTGATTCAGGTGTGCGTAATCCGGGGACTTATGACGGATTCAGGGAGAAGATTCCATATTTGACGGCTCTGGGCATAACGGCTGTAGAGTTTCTTCCATTATATGAGTTTGATGAATACGAAAATACCAACATAAACCCGCGCACGGGTGACAGGATGAAGAACTACTGGGGCTATAGCACCATCAACTTCTTTTCCCCCAAGGCGAGCTTCGCCGCTGACAAAAGGCCGGGGGCGTGCGTGGCTGAGTTCAAGAATCTTGTCAAAGAATTGCACCGTAATGGCATAGAAGTCATTTTGGATGTTGTGTTCAACCACACGGCAGAAGGCAATGAGCGTGGTGTCATGCTGAACTTCCGAGGCTTTGAGAACAGCGTCTACTACTTGTTGGTTGGACAGCACAAAGAGTATTACATGAATTACTCTGGTTGCGGCAACACTTTCAACTGCAACCATCCAGTTGTCAGGCAGTACATAATAGACTGCCTTCGTTACTGGGTGTTGGAGTATCATATAGACGGATTCCGCTTTGATCTTGCCCCGATTCTGGCTCGTGGTCAGGACGGTGCCATGTGTGGTTTCCCTCCGTTGACCAATGCGATTTCAGAGGATCCTATTTTGGCTGACACCAAGATAATCGCAGAGCCTTGGGATGCAGGCGGGGCATACCTTTTGGGAGGTTTCCCCGGCGGGCGTTGGGCTGAATGGAATGATCGCTTCCGTGATGATATCCGCCGTTTCTGGCGCGGAGATGAGTACGTCTCCAACGGTGCTGCCACCCGCATGAGCGGGTCGAGCGACCTGTTTACCATTTCCGGACGAACTCCCAGCCACAGCATCAATTATGTGACCTGCCACGATGGATTTACTATGAATGACCTCGTGAGCTACAACCACAAGCACAACGATGACAACGGTGAGGAGAACCGCGATGGCACGGACTCCAACTGGTCATATAACCACGGATATGAGGGGCCGACCAAGAACCCGGTAATTGAGAGACGGCGTAACAAACAGATGCGAAACTTCATCTTGACGACCCTCGTTTCCATCGGTACCCCTATGATTCTGGGTGGCGATGAGTTCCGCAGGGGACAGGAAGGCAACAACAATGCCTATTGCCAGGACAATGAGATTTCTTGGTTTGACTGGAGTATCGCTAACTTGAATTCCCCCCTTATAGCTTTCACAAAGAGGGCAATTGCCTTGCGTAAAAATCATGCGGTATTCCGCCGGAGCACTTTCTTCCTTGGACAGCGGGCTGGCTCTGTTCCTGACATCCAGTGGTTTGACATGGACGGCAGCACTCCTGAGTGGAGTAAGATTTCACGTTTCATTGCATACGAGCTTTTTGGCCAGTATTGCGTGAACGATGACGGTAGCCGGGACAACGACTTTTACATCGCGGGCAACACTGACCGTCAGGATGTAATGGTGACAATTCCGACCCCCCAGGCCGGGAAGAGCTGGTATTTGGTAGCAGATACTTCCATAGAAGGTGCTGATGCGATTGCGGAAGAAGGCAAGGCTAGCCGCTTGAGGGAGCAGGAGCATTATGTTATTCCTGCCAACTCGCTTATAGTGCTCATGGCCCAGTAGCCCTTGTGAGCCAGATATAGATTAAAGCAAAATACACATTTACCGGAGGATAATATGGTATTTGACGCAGAACAGTTCAAGGCAAACCTGACGGGACGTCTTCGTAGGCAGTACGGCAAGGACATCAGTCAGGCTTCAAAGCACGACCTTTTTGATGCGGTCAGTGCCAGTGCGCTGGAAATCATCATGCCCAATTGGATGGAAACCAGACGCGAGTATGAGGCCAAGCCGACTAAGCAGCTTTATTACTTGAGCGCAGAGTTCTTGATGGGACGTGCCCTTGGTAACAACCTGATTAATGCTGGAATCGACAAGCAGGTTAAAGAAGTCCTTAAGGGAATGAACATCGACTACGACATAATCGAGGACGAGGAGCCTGACGCAGGACTGGGTAACGGCGGTCTTGGCCGCCTTGCAGCCTGTTTCTTGGACAGCCTTGCGACCTTGCAGTATCCGGGAAACGGCTACGGAATCCGCTACGAATACGGAATGTTTGAGCAGCATATCATTAACGGTGAGCAGGTGGAATTCCCTGACAACTGGCTGCGTCACCGCGACCCCTGGGAAGTCAAGAGGAGCGACCTTGCCGTGACAGTTCGCTTTGGCGGCGAGATTAAGCATGGAAAGACCCCTGACGGTCAGGATCGCTTCTTTGTGGAAGGAGCTGAGGAGGTCATCGCGACTCCTTATGATATGCCCATCGTCGGATTCGGCAACAACACTGTCAACACCCTGCGCCTGTGGCAGGCTACCAGTCCCAACGGATTCGACCTGCAGCTGTTTAATGATATGCAGTACAGCCGTGCGGTCG
>JAFTEK010000382.1 GCA_017453705.1 Treponema sp. | reverse complement strand
TATAACATCGTGATGATGTACCAGTTCATCAGGCTCAGGCGGTTCAAGAACTTCTCCGTCATCAAAAGATATACGTTCTTTTCCTCCGGGGAATACTCATTGTTTGCCATTATCCCTTTCCATACAGGATCAAGAATCATCTGCCGGCACTGCTGGATCACGTTGTCCTTTATGGCAAGGTGCTTGCGAAGCTGGGCATCAGGAATCCTGGTCTGCTCATCTATAAGCTGCCTTGGATTCTGCCTGTTGTGCACGCGAACACAGTCGCACTTTATAAGACCATCATATATCTCACGGTCAAACTGCTGGTAAAGGAGTGAATATACGATTATCTTGGATAAGTCCATGATATCCTGCCTGTGGGAAACGAACTCAGGCATAGATATCTCTATCTTGGAGATATAATCCACCAGAATCATATTCTGGATAGATGCAGGGGAAAAATGAGACAGGCCTATTCCGTATTCTTCCACGCCCTCGGCCAGCTTGAAACGAAGCAACTTTTGCTTCCTGCTTATAAAATGGGAAGCCCCCTCGTCTGTCAGAACAATCTTCAGGGGCAAGTCAAGCATAAATTTTTTATCGCCGGCGCTCATCTAAAAAGTTACTCCTACGGTTTTCACAAACCCTCTTTATTATATATCAAGAAGCTTGCAATGTAAACAGCAATAAACTATTATAATTCCATGCACAAAAAAATGCAAAGGAATTTTTTTAGATTCTTGCCTATACTCGCCCTGCTCCTGCGTATTCAAGTCCAGACCTTTCCTCAGAATGCTGAAACGAGCACGAATTTATACAATACTTTTATCGGCAGGGGCTTCAAAACTAATTATCAGGGACTTTGCCCAAGCCAAAGCGAAATATATCCCAGGAACGTCATAGTCAACATCCCCGCGGCGGCCAATGCAGTAAGGCCTGAAAACACACTGGACACCATATTCTTGATTTTTTCGCAGAGGGATGCCAGCGAAAATCAGGAAAGCTTTGTGGAATTCGCAGAAAAACTTGAGGCAGCATGGCAGCCGTTCACAATAAAAATCGTCCTCGCCGCCAATGAGGACATAAGGGAGCTGCCCGGCTCAGAGGAATTCGAGCATCCAGCCGGAATATCCATTTTCTCGCAAAGCCTGGACAGCGGGAGCAATTGTTGTGCCATAATAGCAAAGACAAGCTTCAGGAACCGGATATCACAGGGGGGAGGAGGCACCGTCGCCCCTATATGGCTGGTAAAATCAATCAAGGACTCCTGTGAGGAGTCTTCAGTCTCAGCCTGGCTTCCCAACTCAGCATCATTCCTATACCGATTGGGCTTCATGGGCGAGGACTCAAACATCTCTCCTTTCCTGTCCGACTCAATACCTGCCGCAGGCCTATACTTGGACGACATGGAGGACTGCCTGTCCATCCTGCCCCGTACACTGGAAAAACTTTCCGCTGCTGACACATCCAGCTGGGATGTTCATTATTCCTATGTTTCCATCCTTTCCCTGGAGTTCTGGCTAGATGAGGCTTTCTTCCTGTTCTTCTACATAACGGCAGCTTTCATCGTGCTCATTCGGCTTTGCTTTTCAACAGTGAGAGTAAGTGACAGGAACAAGGCCATAGTCAAAGACCTGTCCAAAGCCTGGTACCTCATACTAGTTCTTTTCGCCTTCACAGCCTTGGTTCTGCAGCTTATGCAGTCATTGCCCAGCCCCAATCCGCCCTTTGCCGTGACTATCCTGGGACAGAAGCTTGTCGGCATCATCGCGGCCAGCCTGCTTCTGTTCATGCTCCTGTCGCGAATAAAGGGCTTTATGAGCTTTGAGAGCATCTCAAGGATAATGCTATTCATGGCCGCGTTCAACATATTTGTATTCTGCGCAATAGACATATCCTTCCTATTTCTTTTCTTCTTTGAATACCTGGCCTGTCTTGTCGCATACCGGACAAAGCAAAGCCTTACCATACTGGCAACGACAATCCTACTGGCACTGCCCTTCATTCCTCATGGGTCAAACATCCTGCTGTCATCAAGCCCCATGTCACTTGCACGGCTGGCAAAGCCCGGTCTAGGCGGCAACCTGCTGTTTGCCCTCATCCTGCTGCCAATACAGCTACAGACCTTCAGGCTGCTTTTAAAGATGGATTTCTTCTCAAGACGCAAAAAACGCCTGGCAATTTTACAAATGCTAAGCTCTCTTATCTTCATCGCAGCATGCGTAGCATCTTTTGCGGCCTTCTATGCCCTCGTAATAAGGACAATAATATGGAGCAGCATACCGGCAAAAAGAGAGGACAGACCAACCAAAAGGCTGGAGATTCCACCTAAGTTCGAGCCGGAAACAGAAGGCGACTTCATAGAAGTCAGCTACGACAGCGACATATTCATGGAATATACCTTCACGAGCATGACCGTAAAGGCTTCAGAGGGAGCGCAGGTACTGCGCCATGAGATAAGCCTTGAAACAGAAAGCGGCATACCGCTCAACGACTGCAACTACAACTACAGCCTGAGCGGAAGGCACAAAGCATACCTGGCGATTCCGGACAACCCGTCCGCCACCGTCTCAATTGTGTTCACAAGCGCGAGGGAGGTAAGCCCCATAGCTTTCATAAGCAGATATATAAGGACCGCCGACGGGAAATATATAATAGAAAAGGATGCCCTCAATATGCCCAGCCAGGTGGACAAAAAATGAAGGTTTACTTCCACATAGACCTGGACGCTTTCTTTGCCTCAGTAGAACAGCTTGACAACCCCTCATACAGGGGAAAGCCTGTCGTAGTCGGCGGCCTGCCCGGTGACAGGAGGGCTGTGGTCTCGACTGCTTCCTACGAAGCGCGAAAATATGGGATTCATTCTGCCATGCCCCTGTCTCATGCAGTACAATTGTGCCCGAATGCCATATTCGTCCGTGGCCGCTACCGACGCTACCAGGAGCTTTCCGACCAGATAATGTCCATTTTTTCAGGATACTCGCCGGATGTGACACAAATCTCCATAGACGAAGCCTTTCTGGACATGACCGGCACGGAAAGGCTGTTTGGCAGGAGCGAAGAAGTCGCGCTCAGGATAAAACAGGAAGTAAGGAATAAGACCGGACTCACCGTCAGCGTAGGAATAGCCTGCACAATGTACGTGGCAAAGATAGCGTCAGGCTTGAACAAACCTGACGGCCTAACAATCGTCAAAGAAGGGGACGAGACTTCCTTCATGCTGGCACTGGAGCTGGACAAGGTTTGGGGTGTCGGCGGCAAGACGCTGAGAAGGCTCAGGGAATCCGGGCTGTTCACGACGGCGGATATATACAGCAAGTCAGAAGCCCTGCTCAGGACGATGTTCGGAGAAAGCATGGGCAGCTTCCTTTACCAGGCAGTCCGTGGAAATCCGGGGATGATATTTGGCGGGGAGGCAAGGAACCACTCCATAAGCGCAGAGAGAACCTACGACTTTGACCTGACCGACCGCTATGCAATAGACACCGCCCTCATGGAGCTTTCCATGAACGTGCTCTACCGTATGCACCGCGAGCAGGTCAAGTCCAGGACGCTCGCCCTCAAGATACGCTACGAGGACTTCACAACCGTCAGCGTGCAGGAAACTGAAGACTTCTCCATTTCCAACACGGATGACATGTTTGACAGGTGTAAGAAGCTCTTTGACAAAAAATACGAGAGTGGGCGGGGAATCAGGCTTCTGGGCATATCATGCGACAAGGTATTCAGCAAGGATATACCAGAGCAAAAAGGCCTGTTTGAGTCTGGAAACGAAAAAAAAGCAAAGATAGAAGAGATGATATACAAGATGCAAGACAAGAACCCTGAGATTAAGATTCGCAAGGCACGGCTGATACAGGGGGAGAATCCCTAAGGAAATGCTGATTTATGTCTCCAATATTAATCAGCGTTTCCCTAAAGCTCCACCCCTAGCTCTTTTATGAGCAAAAAAAGGTATGTCCGTTCTATACCGAGCTGGCGGGCAGCCTCGGCCTTGTTGCCGGAACAGGAGGCTATGGCATCCTCGATGTAGGATTTCTTAAAGCGCCTAACCGCATCCTTGAGCGGCATGTCCCTTGAAATACCATCCAAAAGAGCCTCCCTCCCACCGTCAAACCCCAGATCTTCATCTTCCAGCCTATTCCCTTTGCACATCAGGACGGCCTTCTCAATGACATTCCTCATCTCCCTGATGTTCCCCGGCCAAGAATACCCCTCAAGTTTTTTTACAGCCGCCGGGGAAAAGCCCTTGACATCCTTACCAATTTCAAGCGCGTAATCAGCCAAAAAATGAATTGCCATTGGTATGATGTCCTCCGGCCTCTCCCTCAAAGGCGGGCAGGTTACGCTTATCATATCCAGCAAAACAAGAAGATCCCTACGGAAAAGCCCCCTTGCGACAGAATCATTTATGGAAGACGTGGCAGAAGATATGACCTTAATGCCATTTGAAGAAGACGCCAGCTGCTTATCCGTCAGAAACTTAAAAAGCGAGTCCTGGGACTGCGGCGAAAGCAGGTTCACTTCATCCAGAAACAAGCTGCAGCCCTTGGGAAAAAACATTCCATCAGGACAGGCCCGCAGGCATTTTATGCGCACAAAAGAAGAAGAGCCCTCCCTCTTCTCGTGAATCTTCCTGGCAATGTATTCCCTTCCACTGCCTTTTTCCCCTCTTATGAGCACAGGAGCCGGGGACAGAGCAACCTCATCCAAGGCAGAAAGAAGCCTCACCATCCTTTTGCTTATACATTTAAAAGCATCCATACAGCCCCTTCACCCAAAAAAAAGGCACACTGCCCCACTGCGGGAACAATGTGCCCTTTATGCCAGCATCAAGGCAAAACTACTTGTTGTTCCGATCCTTCATGCTGTCAGCAATCGTGTAGCCGCCCTCGTCATCATTGCTAGAAGACATATACTGGGAAAGCTGCGCGCGCTCCTGTGCACGCTTGTACTCCTTGATGGAGAAAGCGACCTTCTCTTTATCCACGTCCACGGAAACGACATAGACATTAACCTTGTCACCGGGATTGAACTTCTTGACGGCCTCCTCAAATGGAGTCTCGCGGTCATCGGATATGTTGGACTTGTTAACAAGACCTTCGATACCACCTTCCGCTTTTACAAAAATTCCAAAGTCAGTGATGGATGTTACCTCACCCTCCAGTGTGCTTCCAGGCTTATGTGTCGCCGCAAAAGTAACCCAAGGATTATCAGAAAGCTGCTTGACACCTATGCGGATGCGACGGTTCTGCTGGTCACACTCTGTTATGACGGCATCCAGCTCCTGACCGTTCTTTATCTCGCTGCCGGGATGCTTAACCTTCTTAGTCCAAGAAAGATCCTCTCCTGACAGGAAAGCATCGATTCCCTCGTCAATCTGGACAAAGGCTCCGTTACTGGTAATCTTGGCAACGGTTCCATGAACCTTTGTTCCCACGGGGAACTTCTCTGAAATAGTATCCCAAGGATTGGCCGTCACCTGCTTAAGACCCAAAGAAACACGACCGGCCTGGATATCATAGCCCAGAATCATGCTCTCGACTTCGTCACCTTCCTTGAGCATATCGGATGGCTTGTTAATCTTCTTAGTCCAGCTGAATTCAGAAATATGAGCCAAGCCCTCGATTCCTTCCTCAAGCTCGATGAAAGCACCAAAGTCAGTGAGCTTTGTCACCTTGCCCTTCACGACATCATTGACGTGATAGCGGTCCTCAAAGTGCAGCCAAGGATCCTCGCTGAAATGCTTGAGAGAGAGATTGATGCGCTTCTTCTCGGGATCCAGGCGGATGACCTTCAGCTCAATCTCCTGCCCCTTCTTGACGAAGTCCTTCGGGCGGGTGACGTGTCCCCAGCTCATGTCGTTGATGTGGAGCAGACCGTCAAATCCGCCCAAATCTATGAAAGCACCAAAACTGGTGAAAGTCTTGACCGTTCCCTTTACGGAGTCACCGATTTTGACATCCCTGAAGAACTTCTCGCGATTCTCGTCTATCTTTTCCTCAAGGTACTTACGGCGGTTGACAACGACATTGCGCTTGCCCTCGCTGTAAAGACGCTCTATATAGAAAAGAGCCTTGACACCTATAAGCTTATCGGCCTTCTCGACCTTCTGGCTGTCAGCCTGACTGATGGGCAGGAAGGCACTGATTCCACCGCCCAAATCGACCATGAAGCCGCCCTTGGTCTCGCTGGCAATTTTACCCTCAACGGCCTTTTTGTCATTGAACGCGGCCTTGAAGTCCTCCCAGAGGCGCTTTTCATCAGCCTTGAGCTTTGAAACCTCCGGGCCATACTTGCCGAACTGGTTGATGAGGTAGACGGTTGTTGTGTCACCGACCTTCGGCCTCTCGTCACCGAACTCACTGAGGGGAATCCTACCCTCTGACTTGCAGTTGACATCGATGAAAACCGTGTCATCAGTTACCTGAACGACCTTGCCCTCCACGAGAGCATTGTCCTCAACCTGCCCCATTTTGTTCAAAGAGTCCTCTAATTGTGTGCGAATGTCGCTGGAGCCCTGCTCGACGTTCTGAACCACTTCCTTCTGTGCCATTGTAGATCCTTTGGATTGAATTTCGGACTTCATTATTTCACAAACCTGTTTTATAGTCAAGTCTGATGTATCGATATAATGAGCATCAGGGGCTTTTTTTAAAGCGCCCTCAGCCTTTTTCCTGTCAGCCTCGTCCCTTTTTATTATCGCGGCCTTAATTTCCTCCAGGGAAAGCTCGCTCACCCCCTGGTCAAACCTCCTCTTGGCCTGGACATCCACGCTGGCATCCAGATAGAACTTATGCTCGGCCTTGGGAAACACAACAGTCGTCATATCCCTGCCCTCGCATATTATGTCCAGTTTCTTGACTATTTCCCTCATTCTGGAGTTGACCAAGTGGCGGAGCGGTACAATAGAAGAAACCTTGGAAACAGAAGCGTCCACCCTGTCCTGGTGCAGCTGGTCGTCCACGTCCTTGCCGTTCAGGATAAGACGCGCGTTCACATAGTCAAGCTTCTGCCTCTTGACAAAGGACATGACAGCCCCCTCGTCATCCAAGCCTATACCCGCATCGAGCAATGCAAGGGTCAAAGCCCTGTAGAAACTTCCGCTGTTAAGATATGTAAGATTTAAATCCTTGGCCAGCTCATGCGCCACCGTACTTTTGCCGGTTCCCGCCGGCCCGTCTATAGCAACTACCATAATACGGGCTATTATAAAGGGGAAAAAGGAAAATTTCAACAGCACGGCACACATTCGCAAAGCGTCCTAATATTTCAGAGCAAAATGTTATATAAGGGCATCTGTAAAAACAGGGCTTACCCAGTTTTTACAGATGCCCTTATATGATTTCACAGTGAAACATTACTGCCGCTTACCATGACATCAGGAATCCTTAAGAAGCTTATGCAGCAGGGAAAAATACAAGGGACCCGCCCCCCCGCAAGTATCAGGACGCAGATGCAAGCCAAAGCCAGTCTCCTCCGCGCTGTCGAACGTCCCCAGCAAGCTGTCCAGAGCCTTGCTTCCGTCAGGGCCAAGGATTTGCCCCTGAAAAGAATCGAGCCTCCCGGCCATAAAGCCCCTTGCCTCAGCCTTCTTCAGCTGGAAGGCATCGGGAAACTTCTTGAACAGTCGGGAGACAACACCGTCATTCTCATCTGGGGACAGGGCGCATGTGGCATAAAGGAGGAAGCCGCCCGGAGCCAGCAGTCTCCATGCGGACGAAAGCAAAGCCCACTGGCGGGTGGCCAGTGATTTTATGCGCGAAGCCGACCACTGGGACAGGTACTTGCCGTCAGCAAGAACATGACGCTCGCTTGAGCAGGGGGCATCCAGCAGGATGGAGGCGAACGCCTCCCCTTCCCGCCTGCACCAGGTCGCCCCATCGCTACAGCTCGTGATCACATGATTCCGCCTGTCAACAGGAATACAGTCATCAAGAACCTTGTCCAAACGTTTTTTCCTGTCAGCGGACAGCTCATTGCTGTAAAGCAGGGTGTCTTCACCCATCCCGCCTGCCAGAACCAGGCTCTTGCCGCCAGGTGCGGCGCACATGTCGAGAACTTTCCCCCCGGAAGTAACAGGCAGGCAGAGCGCGGCGCACACGCTCGCCGCGTCCATGTAATAGGGCTGGCAGGACCCGCCCCCGCCGCTGAAATCCAGTGTCACATAAAGAGGCTCCTGCCCCAGCGCGGATTTGAGAGACTGCCAGCGTTCTTTGAACAGCGCGGAATAATAGCCCTCAAAGCCCGCCCCGCCGCTAAGCTTCTGTTTTATGGCGGCATCCTTCTGCTTCATCTTGCGCCCCCACCAAAATGCAGATGATAAAAGCCCTCCCCTTCTTTCTTTGCACTATCAAAGCTTTTT
>JAFTEK010000381.1 GCA_017453705.1 Treponema sp. | reverse complement strand
TCTGTGCCAGCTGGGTTTTGAGCGTACAACAAATGCAGCCGTTGGTAAGATGCACAATGCTGCTAGTGTCAGTGATTTTTGCTCCGTCAGCGATGAGCTTAGCGTCAACGTTGACCTCGCCTATGTCGTTTACGATGACCGCGACTTTGTAGCCCTGCTGGTTGTTAAGCACATTGTTCAGGAGCGTCGTCTTGCCAGCACCCAAGTAGCCGCACAAAAGCGTCATTGGTGTCAATTTCTTATCCATATCGTCTATAACCTCGTTATTCTAGCTTTTTCCTATACAGCAATATAATAGTGAATTCTGTGGAAAAAGAAAACAGTCCAGCAAGAATCTCCTTGTGTGCTACACACGGTGCTGTGCATCCGTTGCCCCTTGCGATTCTTGAAACGAATTTTGTTCAGTTTCAAAAGCTTTCGTCAAAAGCGGCAGTACCGTGCATCCCCGAAAAAATGTAAAAGATTCGCCAAAACATCCACGAAAAAGTGTACACTTCCGCCTTGATTATCCCCGAAAAAATGTATAAAATGCATTAAAGCATCCCCGAAAAAATGTAATTTGCTCAAGGAGAGAATTGATATGGACAGGGACATCATCGAAAGGCTGGCGGTATGGAAACACAAGGAAAACCGCAAGCCACTCATATTGAAAGGGGCAAGGCAGGTCGGAAAAACCTGGGTTCTCAAGGAATTTGGCAGAAGGTGCTTCAAGAAAACAGCCTACGTCACCTTCTTTAAGAACCAGCGGATGAAAGATGTCTTTGAAGGGGACTGGGATTTAGAAAGGATTATCGCCAACATAGGGCTTGAATGCAAGCTTGAAATCACAGCGAAAGACACCCTCATAATCCTCGATGAAATACAGGACTGCCCCCGCGCCCTGGAAGCCCTCAAATACTTCTGCGAGGAAGCCCCCCAGTACGCGGTCACGGCAGCAGGCTCCCTGCTCGGCATAGCCCTGCACATAGGCATATCATTCCCCGTCGGCTAGGTCGATACAATGGAAATGCACCCCCTATCGTTCCGCGAATTCCTCAATGCGATGGGGGAAGGCCAGCTGGCCGGACTTCTGACAGAAAATGACACGCCCCTCATGTGCGACTTCCACGGAACATTCGTCTACTGGCTCAAGAACTATATGTATGTCGGGGGGATGCCCGAAATAGTGAGCTACTTCACAGAGCACAAGGACTATGAGACAATCCGACAGATGCAGGAACAGATTCTGAAGGACTACGAGGATGACTTTGGCAAGCACATACCCAAGGAGCAAATCTCCAAGGTTCGGCTTGTGTGGAACTCCATCCCCATCCAGCTTGCCAAGGAGAACAAGAAGTTCTTCTTTGGCAAGATAAAGGAAGGGGCACGCTCAAAGGACTTTGAGGAGGCCATACAGATTTTGCAGGACAGCGGACTCATCAGCAAGGTGAACAAAGTGCACAAGCCCGCCATCCCGCTCAAGACATATGCTGACTTCAGCTCATACAAGCTTTACTTTGTTGACGTGGGGCTTCTGGGGGCACATGCCGGTCTTGACGCACGCTCCATTCTGGACGGAAACACCCTCTTCACGGAATTCAAGGGGGCGATTACAGAGCAGTATGTGCTGCAGCAGATTGTCTGTGACACGAATTTTGTTCCATATTATTACTCCGGCGAGAAGGCAACTTATGAGCTTGACTTCCTCATCCAGAAGGACGGAAAGATGCTCCCTATAGAAGTCAAGGCATCAGAAAACGTCCGCTCCAAAAGCCTGTCCTTCTTTAGGGAGAAATACGGCAACCATACTGCAATCCGTTTCTCCCTTGCCAAGTATATTGAGCAGGACTGGCTGGTGAACATTCCCCTCTACGCCGTGTGCAGGCTGTAATCTGTCAGCCCCCCAAACACAGAGTTGTCAGACTCACGGACAGGGAGCTGTCAGCCTCGCGGACACGGAGCTACTTCTCCTTGTGGCGGCGGTCAAGCTCGTCGTACACATCCTGCCAGCTCACGCCCCCCTTGTACATCAGCACACCGACGAAATACAGCAGGTCTGCGGCCTCCCAGACAAGCTCATCGTGACCTTCCGCCTCGGTAAGCTCCTCCGCTTCTTCCATCACCTTCTCGCGCACCCTCTTGTCGTTCAAGGTTGCAGTGTAGCGGCCCGGCTTGGGGTTGGCAAAGCGGTCTGCAATCGTCGCGTAGAGCCGCTCCATGCTGCTGGCCTCGTCCGCCTCGCTTGAAAAGCAGTTCCAGCTTCCGGTGTGGCAGACCCCGCCGACAGGAACGGCAGTTGCCAATATCGTGTCTCGGTCACAGTCGGCACGGACTTTCACTAGGTTCAAAAAGTGAGAGCTGGTCTCGCCCTTGGTCCACAGGCGGCCCTTTGTACGGCTAAAGAAGGTCATCTTGCCGGTCTCAAAGCTCTTGCGCAGTGCCTCCTCGTTGACAAAGCCAAGCATGAGCACCTCGCGGGCAGGACTCTGCACTATGACAGGAACAAGACCCCCTGCCTTTTCCCAGTTGACGCAGGAGACAAAGCAGTCGTCCAGCCTGACCTTGCCAGTGTACAGGGCCATGCCCAGCTGCACGTCACAGCCCAGCTTCTCCAGACTGGCGACCTCCTCCACGGAGCTGACCCCGCCGGCCGCGACAACCCGGCAGCTGACGGACTGACGCAAAGAGCTGACCATCTCCATGTCCGTGCCGCCCATGCAACCCTCTTTCTCCACACAGGTAAAAAGCAGCTCCGAGCAGTATTTCTCAGCCTCCTTTGCCCCCTCAATGAGGGAAACAGGAAGTGATTCCGTCCATCCCTTGACCGCAATCTTTCCGTTTATTGCATCCACCGATATAATTATTCTCTGTTTACCTATGGCAGCAGCTAGCTCTTCCAGAAAAGACACGTTCAGAAGTGACTCACCTTCCTTGCGCCCAGCGTTCCAGGCGGCCGAGCCTACTATGACCTTCTCCGCACCGAGCGAAACAAGCTCCCTGGCCCGCTTGACGCTGCGGACTCCGCCGCCGGTGCGGACGTTGCCCTTGCGTAGCAGGGACTTGAGCAGGGGGGTGTTCACCGTGTTGCCCTTGGCATCCACGTGCCCCATCGCCGCATCCAGGTCTATGACGGCCACCTCGCCGTACCTGTCGAATTCCTGTATCAGTTTATCAGCGTCATCGCGCTGCAGCACCAAGTCCTTTCCGTTCTTAAGCTGGACTACGTGCCCATCCTTTAAGTCTATTGAAGCGATTACCATAGTGCTAAAACTCTAGCAGAAATCGAGGACTTTTACAACAAGCGTGGAATAACCCATGGCATAGCCGCCCCGCCCCCAATTGCGGAGTGTAACGACATTCACACCTGTCATATCGCCAAATCAACGGATAAAAATCCGCCAAATCAACGGATGAAAACCTGCCAAGTCTACGGATGAAAACCTGCCAAGTCTACGGATAAAAACCTGCCAAGTCTACGGATAAAAACCTGCCAAGTCTACGGATAAAAACCCGCCAAATCAACGGATAAAAATCGGCCAAATCAACGGGTAAAAATCAGCCAACTCTACGGATTGTGCTTGAAAAACAAAGCAAAACAGGTTAGAATTTCTTCAAATCCTATACGGAGAGCGTCATGAAGGAATACTTACCAAGGATTGCGGACAAGGTTCTTGCAGACCATTTGGAGTCCAAAGGGGCTGTATTGATCCAAGGCCCCAAGTGGTGCGGGAAGACCACAACCGCCAGGCACATAGCCGCCAGCGTACTTGAGATGGATCAGCCGGATCTTACGGAGCAATATCAGGAACTTGCACGGATTAAGCCGTCAAACCTTCTGGAAGGAGCCGTTCCAAGGCTCATAGACGAATGGCAGATTGCCCCGAACCTTTGGAATACAGTCCGCTATGAGGTGGATCAAAGGGATGAGTTCGGGCAGTTTATCCTGACCGGTTCCGCAGTTCCCCCGGAGCTTGACGAGAGAACGACGCACACGGGCACGGGCAGAATCGTAAGGATGAACATGCGCCCGATGAGCCTGTATGAGTCTGGGGATTCATCAGGCGAGGTTTCTCTGGAGGACCTTTTCAAGCAGAAGGAGATATCTGGAAGCGACAGCCACGACATTGACTCCATAGCATTCCTTATATGCCGGGGCGGCTGGCCCAAGGCTATCGGTCAGAAGCCCAAAGTGGCTTTGAAGCAGGCCTATGATTATTTGAACGCCGTGGTTTCAGACGATATATCCAGGGTAGACGGAGTAAAACGCGATTCAGGCCGCACCGAACGGTTGCTGCGCTCATACTCAAGAAACATCGCAGGACAGGTTCCACTGACCACTATAAGGGACGATTTGAGTGCAAATGAGTCCGACAGCTTCAACATTGAAACACTCGCACAGTATATAATCGCGTTGGAGCGGATATTTGTGATAGAGGACTCTCCCGCGTGGAATCCCAACCTTCGTTCAAAGACAGCGATACGGACATCCGACACAAGGTATTTTGTTGACCCTTCGATAGCCGCAGCATCGCTCGGCATAGGCCCGGATGATTTGGTCGGCAACCTCAACACAATGGGTTTTCTCTTTGAAAACCTTTGCATGCGCGATCTCCGGGTATATGCGGAGCGCATAAACGGCAAGGTCTATCACTACCGGGACAAGGCGGGGCTTGAGTGTGATGCGGTGATCCACTTGAGTAACGGAGAGTATGGACTTGTCGAAGTCAAGCTCGGAGGGGACAAGCTCATTGCCGAAGGGGCGGCAAACCTTTTGAAGCTGGCCGACAAGATTGACACCGACCGTATGAAAAAACCGGCTTTCATGATGGTGCTCTGCGGAGTGGCTCCTTACGCATACAAACGCAAGGACGGGATTCACGTTGTTCCTGTATCCTGCTTAAAAGATTGAGGGGACCTCGAAAATGCGATGTCGTAAGTCGTGCTATTATATGCGACTGGACTTGCAAGCAAGGCTAGGACTCGACGGCGACCTCTAACTACATCTCCACTGTCCTTGAACGCGCCCTATTGCAACACTGTAGCCGCCCCCTGTACACGCCGGGGCATATCCGCTATACTGTGCACGTTATGAAGACGCACGGGGCGGAACAGGAACAGAAAAAAATGTGCAGAAATTCCTCACAACTACTTGACACGCCCAATGCCACCCCCATAATAGAAAGCAGAAAGGGCGTACTATGCCCGCGGCATAAAGCCGCTTAATTTTTCCACTACACTATCCTTCCTCAAAAAACAGCTCCTGCGGGTACGCCCAGTGAAGTGCACGTCACCCGGCACATCCGCAGGGGCTTTTTTATATTAACTCAACCGTCGGTGGACGCTAAACGCGGAGGATTCATTATGAAAAAGAAATTGGCACTCGTCGCAGCCCTGTGCGCACTGGTGACTGCGTCCCTAACGCTCGCATCCTGCGACTACTGGTCTGAGGACTGGTACAAGAAAGGCGAGAGCACCACGGTCACGCCCGGGGAAGCAGAAACCGGGGAAGCAGGGGAAGTAAATACCGAGACAATGACCATGGATGTAGGTAGTGAGATTGAAGTGCCAGAAGCTACCTCCGCTACATCATCTAATACGAGTGTAGTAAAAATCGTAACAGGTCCCCAGGGCCACCCGGCGGTGCGTGCTGTTGCCTCCGGTACCGCTACGGTGACTATACAAAACGACAACGGAACTACTACAGTATTAACTGTCACGGTCCAATAAGAGGGTCTGCTCGATATCGTATTTCTGGGACTGCCGTCGAGCAGCACACAATAGGGGACCTCGAAAAACTTCAGTTTTGCCTTGAAGCTACGCTGGCGGTTCCGAGGTAACTCTGGAACCGCCAGCGTAGCGTCAAGGCAAACGCGATGTCCTAAGTAGCGATATTGTATGCGCCTGGCCTTGCAAGCAAGGCTTGGACTCGATGACAATCTCGAAAAATCGCTGAAAGCGAGTTTTTCGAGATGCCCAATAGTGCGGCCGACGGCATGTAACAACACGGCTTATGGCATCTCATTTGACCTGGCAACGACCGCGACTTCTTTTGCCATCTGTAATCCCGCCAGCTGCGGACGGCACGGGCGACCGCCGAGGCACTTTTCCTGCAACGCCCGCCAGTCCTTGCGCCAGCCATAGGCAATCTTGAAATCCCGCCACGCCTGATGCGTCCTAAAGCTGGCAATGACAGAATCCGCAGAATGTGATATAATTCAGAGCAGGAGGATGCAGCTTTATGGAAGCACTGGCTCTTAAAGAAGAAACAAAAAGCCTCATAGACAGCTTTGACTACGAGCAGACCATGCAGGTGTACAGCTATGCCAAGTCAGTCGAGATGCAGAAGGCAAGACCCGACCTGCGCAAGCTCATGGAATACCGTGGCAAGATAGACCTGGACATTGACTTGGACGCGCTTAGGGGGCGGAATGACCCTCGTTGACACATCTGTTTGGATAGACTATTTCCGCAACGGAATCACTGCGGATGCGGTTGACACGCTGATAAAAAAAGATAATCTGTGCATAAACGACATAATCCTCGCGGAACTTATTCCCTCCATGAACCAGCGGAAGGAATTTGAGCTGAAGGAACTGCTTCTTTCTATCCCCAAACTCCAGCTAAGGATTAACTGGAACGACCTTGTCTCAATGCAGACAGAGAATCTACGGAACGGCATAAACAAGGTGGGAATGGCAGATTTGATGATTGCGCAGAATGCCATGCAGAACGGCATTCCTCTTTTTTCCTGCGACAGGCATTTCCAGCTGATGTCCGCCATTATGCCCCTGCCCTTGTTCCAAGAAACAATATAGACTTTTGCTTATAACAGCTTATGAGCCGGACTGCCCCCGGCGGGGATCTCCTCCACGACCGCCGAGGCACTTTTCCTGCAACGCCCGCCAGTCCTTGCGCCAGCCATAGGCAAGATAGCAAAAGTAATTGTCAAGCCACAGAAAGAACTGCCGCCTATACCAAGGCAACGGAAAGCTTCTTTCCTAGGGCAGTTGCTACCCGCTGCAGGAACTGGAATGACGGATTGTAATTTCCGCTCTCCAACCTTGCGATGCATGACTGCTTGGTTCCAACCTTTTCGGCTAGCTGCTTTTGCGTCATGTTCCGTTCCGCCCTTGCGGTTATAAGCTGCTCTATAAGCTTATACTCTGGTTCAAGTGCATCATACTCCGCCTTGAAAACAGGATTCTTGAGAAGCCTCGATTCAAGTCTGTCCAAATCATCCATAACGATTACCTCCTTGACTTATAATCTTTCATTCTTGCCAATGCGGTTTCAAGTTCTTTTTTGGGCGTCTTGTCAGTTTTCTTTTGTATCGCATGAAGCAATATGGCTTTTTCAGACTTTGTTTTCTCATCTTTTACAATCACAAAATAGAAAGTCCTAAAAATATTGTTTGACTGCTTTGTCCTGAGCTCCATCAGCCCCTTATATTTGTCACCTTTGATGGAATCTACATAAGGATAGTATAAATCTGATCCCATATCTTTTAGCAATCTAATATCTTTAACGATTTTCGCAGATTGCTTTTCTTTAAGAGAATCTATGAATTCTTCCACCGGCTTCCTGCCAGTCTCTGTCGCCTAGAATTCAATCTCATGTCCCATAAATAGAATATACCATATATGCTATAGCACGTCAATAAATAAGTTCAGCCTCATGCAAACTGGACAGATTGACTCTGAACACTGATTTTTACGACGAAGAAGAAGGAAACATTGTGAAGGAGGATGTGGAACCGAGGGAAGGACTCGTCATTCCCCCGCGCCCGGCGCATGACGGGCGATGAGCCCTTACACCACGGCTTCCACGATGGTGCGGCTGCCTACGGAGACTTCTCAGACACCGGGCTGCTTGCCCTTGTTAAAGCAGAAGCTCACCAAGTAGCCGCGCGTCAGTCCAGCTCCATGCTCACGTCAAACTTGGCTGCAATGTTCCATGGTGAGTTGTACTGGTGGCTTTCCTCGGGGCGCATCTTGAGTTTGAGGTTCTTTATGTCGTACACCCCGCGAGGATGACGGAATGGAAGGTGGGATAACTGTCTGGCACAGTCACGGCAACAGTCCGCCGCGTTTCCTTTGACTTTTCGGTGAAAAAACGGTATACTATCTAGCGGTTTTCGATGCCCCCCCTAGATAGACTGCAAGTTGCGATATCTACTGTTAAACCTCCCTAGATGCACCGAACAACCTAACTAGATTTAAAAAGCAACCTAACTGGATTTGCAAAATAATCTAACTAGATTATACTCCCTTATATGTACAGTTCACACTCCCAAACATTGGCTGTATAGCGTACCGTATATTGGTTATAGCGAGTACCATATATTGGTTATAACGACTGCCGTACACAAGCTATATGATGAGCCGTATATAGCAAGTGCCGTACTTTTACTGTGCGGCCATACACCAGCCGCATTCGCAAAGCATTTTGATGCAAGCTTCACGTCGTACAAGAAAGCCCGAAACGCATGTTCATGGAGAGCATCTTATGAAAAGACTTTTGCGAACATTTGCGGTACTGATGGCAGCTGCGGTGCTAGGATTGGGCATGGCGGCATGTGATAACGGCAGCGGCAGCGAGAACGATGGCCAAGCCTACACGCCAAGCACGGCCAGCGGTCCCAGCAGCGAAGAGCGCATCGTGGACAACTATATCTCCAGCATCTATGACAAGACCGGCATAAACGACAGGGCGGAGCTGGTCAAGCGATTCGGCTAGGGGTGCAGCCTCGGCTGAGGGAATTGCCGTCTAAAACAAAGGGCAATTGCAAAGCAGGCAAAGCCGTGCTATACTTTGCACATGAACAACCGAAAGCTGCCCATCGGCATACAGGATTTTGAGAGCCTCCGCACGGAAGGCTACGTCTACGTTGACAAGACTGCCCTCGTATACGACCTTGTCCAGAACGGAAAGCCCTACTTTCTTTCCCGCCCCAGAAGGTTCGGCAAAAGCCTCCTGGTGACGACGCTCGAGGCATACTTTTTGGGAAAAAAAGACCTGTTCACAGGGCTTGCGATGGAAAAACTCGAGACCGAATGGAAAGCCTACCCGGTGCTCAAGTTTTCCCTCGCATCCGGGATGTTCACCCAGAAGGACGGATTGAGCGTCCGGCTCAAGACGACCCTTGAAGAGTTTGAGGAAAAATATGGACTTCCCGGCAAGGACGAAGACCTTGCCGTCAGGTTCGAGCATGCGCTTAAGAATGCCGTCAAGAAAACCGGTATGAAGGTCACAGTCCTGGTTGACGAATACGACACCCCGCTCCTGAAGAACATCGGTGTCAACCCGGAGCAGGAGGAGGAGAACCGTGCGCTGTACAAGGGCTTCTTTTCCGTCCTCAAGGACTGCGATGCCAGCCTGAGATTCGCATTCTTCACGGGGGTGACGAAGTTCTCAAAGGTCAGCATCTTCAGCGACCTGAACCAGCTTCAGGACATTTCGATGGATGCGGATTTTGCCGAAATCTGCGGCATAACGCAGGAAGAGCTTGAGAATGAGTTATCTCCGGAGATAGACATAATGGCCCAGAAGAACGGTATATCGCGGGAGGAATGTCTTGACCGGCTCAAACAGCTGTACGACGGATACCACTTTACGAAGAACTCGCCCGATATTTACAATCCGTTCAGTTTGATCAATGCATTGAAAAAGAAGGACTTCGGCAAATACTGGTTCGAGACAGGGACACCGACATTCCTTGTCAAGCGGCTGAAGGAGACAAACTTCAACCCACAGACATTCACCGACGGAAGCCTGTATGTCTCTGAGGACGAGATAAAGGACTACCGCCCCGACAACCCGGATGTCGTCCCCCTTTTGTACCAGTCCGGCTACCTGACCATAAAGGGGTATGAGGAGCATTATGACAGCTACACGTTGGGATTCCCCAACAACGAGGTGAAATACGGCTTCACGGAAAGTCTTGCCCCCGTGTACCTGAATAGTTCCAAGCCGCTTGATGTGCGGAACTTCTGTCGCGATATAGACGCAGGGAACACGGACGGCATCCGCGACAGGTTCACAGCCCTGTTCGCACATCTTCCGTATGCCAGCGGAACGGTGGACGATGCCATGCTGGAGCGGGACTTCCAGAACGTGATATACCTTACCTTCCTCTTGCTCGGACAGTTTGTGCAGGTGGAACAGCATACGGCGAAAGGCCGCGCTGACTGCATTGTGGAAACGGAAGAGTTCGTGTACATCTTTGAGTTCAAGCGGGACGCAAGCGCGGACGATGCCCTTGCCCAGATTGAAGCCTCCGGTTACGCCACCCCGTACCAGGCGGACAAGCGCACGATTGTCAAGGTCGGGGTAAACTTTGACAGCAGCGGGCGCAACATCTCCGAATGGAAGGTGCTGCGCTAGCACTGGCACCGCGACCGGGGGCAACAAGGACTTCTCGCGGTCGGCCTGCTCCTCCTTGTAACAGGGGGCGGCCTCCTGGCATACGACAGGAACTCGCTCAAGTCCCAGATACGGACGGAAGCCACAGTCACCTTTGCAGGCAGCCTGCTCCTGGGAAAGGCCTTGCGAAAGGAATGACACGCGGCAAATATTGACAGCACAAGGCTTTTCCCACTATAATTTTTGCGTGGCTGATACAGGGGATGGCAGACGCTTTCTGCTGGTCTATTTGAATACAGGAAACGGACATAGAGCTCAGGCTGAGGTATTGCAGGAGGCTTTCCACGACTACTCCCCAGAAACAAAGGTAGAGCTTCTTTGTGGCTTTGACCACAAGAACAGGAGCGCCCACATCCTGCTGGAGAAAGGCTATGGCGTAGCCTGCAACTACATCCACGGATCATGGCCGCTAATCTATGATTTGGGCAAGTTCCATTTTTTCCAGACAATCGTTCGCCACACAGTCCGTCTGCACACGCAGGGCTACCTGACAAAAATGCTTGAGGAAAAGAAGATTACCGATGTGGTGAGCTTCCACTTTGTCATGAGCCCCGTAATCAAGGACGCTATAAGAAGCATATGCAAAAAGACCGGCCGTGACATCCGCCTTACGGTGCTGACCACAGACCCCTTCACCGGCCCTTCCGCCTGGTTCTATCTTAGCAATCTGGACTACCTTGTGGCCTCCCCACAGTTCCGCGATTTCGCGCTCAGATGCGGGGTTCCGCAGAGCCATGTGCAAGTTGTCCCCTTCCTTTTAAACAAGAAGTTCTCAAAGCCTGCGACCAAAGAAGAAATCTCCTTCCTTAGAAACAAGTTCGGCTACAGGCAGGACAGGAGGGTTGTCCTGCTGGCAGGGGGCGGGGAAGGGCTTCCGGGTGCGCTCAAGATAGTGAACCAGTGCGTCCTGCACAAGGCGGCTTTCAGCGTCGCCGTCGTCTGCGGGCGGAACAAGGGCCTGTACCGGTCACTGGAGCTGGTCAAGAAGGTTGCCCCCTGGCTCGACCTGCACATATACGGATTTGTGGACTGCATGGACAGCCTGGTAAAGCTGTCCGACCTGGTGGTGTCCAAGGCGGGGACGTCCACGGTAATGGAGATAGCCTGCCAGCAAAAGCCTGTTATCATAAGCAATTACATATATGGACAGGAAAAAGGCAACCTGGAATTTGTCAAAGACAATGGTATCGGCTGCTTTATCCGGCACTCGGCGGCCATCTACGCCAGGATAAACAGGATATTCGCAAGCGAGGAATCTTATGAGGAAGCCGCCTCAAAATGCAAGGGGCTTGTAATAGACACGGACGTTGCAAAAATAGTAAGATACCTAATGGAAGACAGGAAAACGAAATGAAAAAAGTCAATAAGCATTACCCTTTTCTTTTGGCATTAACACTGGCTTTGGCCACAAACACCTTGTCGGCCGGGGAAGTCAAATCGACAGGAACTTATAAGCCCCTGCACTACGGACACCAGCAGCACAGCGGGCTGAGCACAAGCTCCTTTGGAGTCCTGCGCTCGGATTATGACGACTATACAAGCTTCCTCTACTATGAGGCGGCATTCACCGAGAACCTTAAGGACAGGAATTTCACGGCCCCGGTGCTCAAGAGCGGAGTGGACGAGAACTACTGGAACGCCGGTGCCAGTATGCAATACGGCAACATCTACGGCTCCCTTGTCTATTACAACGCAATAGCCAACTTCCAGAACTGGCCCGCCAACATGACAGACCTGGGGCTTGCGGCGACATTTGCATTCGGAAAGACATTCTCGGCCCAGGCACGCTACTATGACTTCTGCATATCGGGCGGAGAAGGCATGGCAATGCCCGGCCTGACCCTGGCGGGCAACCTGGGACTGGGACAAGGGGAATACAAAATCCGCCCGTACCTTGGGGGCGACCTGTGCATGTGGCACCTGGGGCCATGGGGCAATGACAAGTTCTTTATCCGTGCGGAAGGGGGGCTGGATTTCAGCCGTGACAGCATGAGGGGAGGCGGCATTTCATACATGGCGGTCATCCCGATAGACGGAACTGAGAGCAAGGTGGACATAGACGATGTTGCCCTAAGCCACACGGTATCATTCTGGCTCGGCGCGGCAAAGGACTTCGGCAGGCACACCGTAGGTGTCCGCCCATACGGATACATAAGCCTTAACGCCGTGAACCCCACTGACGTGCGGTACTGGGAGCTGCTGGATGATGACGGGGCCATAAGCAGAGAGCAGATGAAGGACTACAAAGACCATCAGTACATAAAGGGAGAATACAACCCATACGCCGAGAGCGGCAACATGGATTTCCTTGTAAGGCTGCCTGTGGCCCTGTCCTGTCGCGTGGGCCAATACGTCACCGTAACAGGGGGAGCCATGTTCGGACTCTACTATGCCAACTTCAACCACTATGGTTTTACAGGGCTTGGCGGAGACAACGGCAAGGGCTGGGTCCCGGAGGTCGGAGCCGCGCTGGGCCTTGGATTTGAGATGGGAGGAGCCAGCCTGCAGCTGGGAACGTCCTTCATCCGCTCCCCGTCGTTTGACAGCAAGTACAACAAGGCCAGCAAGCAGTTCTGGAGGCACAGCTACAAGGCCGAAGACCTGTCGCTTTCCAGCATCTTCTCCTCCCCGCTGTCGCTGTCACTGAGGTTCACTTTCTAGGGCAAGTTGCAAAAGCCGGTTACTTTGGATTCTTTGAAACTGCCGCTCTATAAAGAAGGTTTCAATCCTGCCTAAGGGCATGTTTACCACGCTTCTCAAAGTAGAGGGCGTTGTCCGCCATTTCAAGGAGTTTCCTAAGGTCATAGCCTTTTACGCCCGCCCCCATCACAGGATAGGAGACGTACCCCAGGCTTATGGAGAGGGTAAATTTCTCCCCTGACTCATTGTTCCAGTCCGCGCAAGCCTGATCCAGGGACCTGCGTATCTCCATGTACTTGGCAATCCCAAGGGAAGGCGCGACTATGGCAAACTCGTCCCCTCCCATGCGGCCTATCACATCAGAGGAACGGAAGGCTTTCTTCAGGAGCTGGGCTTCGGCGATTATCGCCTTGTCACCGGCGGCATGTCCGTAGTTGTCGTTAATCTTCTTTAGCCCGTCAATGTCACCGTAAAGGACTATGCCGCTGCTCTCTGCCTCCGAGCTGGCGTCAAGGGCTTTCTCGGCAAGGGAAATAAAGCCCCTCCTGTTCAAAAGACCCGTCATCTCGTCGGTCACGGAGATGGCATGGACTATGCTGTACTTGTCAGAAAGCTCTTTCTTTTCCTCAAGCGACTTGCTGAGAGTATAGGAGGATGCCAGGTTGTTGGATATAACACGGCAGACCATCGTGTACACGGTTATGTCAAACTTGCCGGGTCTGAAAAGCATATATCCGTACAAGACAGAGTTGCGGAAGAGGGCCACCACGTACATTCCGTCCAAGGAGCTAAGTATATATTCAGGGAGAATCTGCTTACGCGGGTGGAACTTAACCGGCGGGGATTTTTCATCAAGGGCAAAGCCTGTCTCCCCGTCCATAGCGGTGAACACCATCGCCGAGTCAGGCAGGGTAAAGTAAAACTCCTTGTCCATGCTTATGGGTTTCTCAAAAAGTACTATCGCCGCGCTCTCAATCCCGAACGACACCATGTCATCGTTCAGGTGGGAACGGAACTCGTCCAGGGAGTCGTTCACCTTCATGCCGGTGAACATCTTTATAACCTGGGTGAACTCCCCCCTCCTGACATACCACTCCGCAAGCCCAAAGCCCTGGTCGTTATAGCGGGTGGAAAGTATCTTGCCGTTCTTGCCCCTCTCCTTGAAAAAACCGTCCTCCGCCTTAAGGCAGGAGCAGGACTGCCTGTAAATCGGGCGGGAGTTGACCGTCGTTATAAGCTCATATTCCTTGTGCTCTATCAGATTGCAAAGCTTTTCCGCCGCCAAAGCCGCCTGAAGCTCTATGTTCTGGTCAACAGTTGTAAGAGGGGGAACTCCCAGCATAGCCCTGCTGGAATTGTCAAAGCCAGTCACAAGCACGTCATCGGGCACACGCACCCCGTACTTCTTAAGGCAGTCTATACAGGCAAAGGCCATCTCGTCGTTCAGGGCAACCATGCAGTCAAAGTCAAAGCCACCCTTCCTTTTCCTGTAGTCTTCCATCGCCTGCAAGGCATCGTAGTATCCAAAGTTGCCGATTATTACATTGCTGTCATCCAGCACAATCCCATGCTCGGCAAGGACTTCCATAAAAACCTGCCTGCGGCTCAGCGCGTCCTGGGCAGCCTTGGCCACATCCAGCAGGGCGAATTTCTTCCTGTGGTGGACTGTAATCAGGTGGGACACCACCTCCCTCATGGCAGCGTCAGAGTTAGCGATTATGCTGGGTATGCTTCCGTAGATATAGCCTATGCTGACAATCGGGATGGAAGAAAAGGACTTGATGTAGGATTCTACGAACTCATGCTCATAGTAATTGAGGGCCTGGGTCGTCACGAATATAACACCGTCCACATTGGCTGCGTTTATGTGGGCAGCGACGGACAGGTACTGGTAGTCGTAGGACATGGTAAGGCTTTCCCCACCCCCGGTAGGGAAAATCAGTATATCGTATCCCCTTTTCTTAAGGATAAGATCCGCCCCGGCGACAATCTTCTGGGAATACTCGGTTTCCGCATAATCTATGAATAATGCAACCCTTTTCCGTTCGCGCATAGTCCTTTCCTTATATTCGGCAGAATTGCGCTTTTATCCCACGTAATCTTTTGTTTCAGGTGGTGTCCCCCAGATGCAAAGACAAGTTCGAAGATGGGAACCGCTACGTACAAGCTCACGGCTTTCCCCAGAATTTCCAATTGAAATATATTTGTTTATCCTCTATACTGGGATTGGTCTTTTGTCGAAAAAAGAAAGAGGCGTAGAGTCCTAGGGAAACACTGAATAATCCGAATGCGGATTATTCAGTGTTAACTCCGAAATTCGCAAAGTTTCGTAACACAAAGGGTTACGAAACTTTGACGGGAAACGATGATTAATGTCTCCTATATTAATCATCGTTTCTCTAGATAACTCAATCTAATAGGAAGACAAGATATGGCAGAAAAAAAGTTGGCTCCGGGAACGCTGGACCACACAAGGCAGAACATCGGGCCCATTGACCCCGCGGAAGCAGCCAAAATGCAGAAGGTACTGGGCGGAGAAGTGCTCCAGGAGAGGTCTGTTCCGATAAACCCAGACAGCTTGCCAAAGAGCAAGAAGAGAAACAG
>JAFTEK010000380.1 GCA_017453705.1 Treponema sp. | reverse complement strand
CGCCCAGCTTGTCATGGGGAGCCGCAAACAAATCCGGCCCCACCAGGGCAGGGCCGTCCAAGGCAATCTGCCCGGCCGCATCGCCCAGCTCCACGTTGACAAATTCAACCGTGACATTGGGATGCAACTTGCTATATGCCTGTCCCGCCTGCTTGATAAACTCGTCCGGCCCCTGCAAGGACTCCCAGACGGTGAGAGTCACCTTATCTGATGAAGATGAGCCAGAAGAAGCTCCGCCAGCAGACTCCTTCTTGCCACATGACACAAAAGCAAGGGCAAATGCGGAAAGAGCTGCCGCTGCCAAAACCAAGTTCCTTTTCATAAAATCCTCCAAATAAACGCCGTAGAATGGTCTAGGGAAAAACCCCTACGGTAATATCTTATTTTAGCACCGCTTGGAGAATCCGTCAAACAAAAAAAGGGGCAGCCTTTACGCAGCCCCACCCAGCCCTGTAAAGTTACCGGCAGCCTTTACGCAGCCCCCACCCAGCCCTGTAAAGTTACCGGCAGCCTTTACGCAGCCCCAGCAAGACTCGCCGGCTTGAGCCTTTACCTTCTGCCAAATGACTCAAGGTTAGAAAGGCCGCGCTTAAACTGGGGCACACGGGCCTGGGCAGTAGTGCTAAGCGGGGAAGTCTGTCCGTCCTTCAAGAAGTGGTAGGCCACGCCCGCTATCATCGCCCCATTGTCCCCGCAAAGTTTGAGCGACGGGAAAATGCAAGTAAGCTCCTTGTGCTCGGCCAGCATTTCCCTGAGCCTGGAGTTGGCGGCCACCCCTCCCCCTGCGACCACAGTTTTAAGGCCTGTATCCTGCACCGCCCTAAGCAGGCGTGAAATCAGTGTCTTACATGCAGTCTCCTGAAAAGAAGCCGCTATATTAGCAATTGTCTTTTCGTGACCGGGATTAAGAAAGCTATCCGCCTGATGTATCACAGCGGTCTTAAGGCCGGAAAAAGAGACATCGTAACGGTGGGGCGAGACAGCACCGCCGTCCTCTTTGCCCCTCAGCCCGCTCTTGTCTATCTTAGGCAGGGGAAAAGAGAATGATGACGGATCCCCTTCCTTGGAAAGCCTGTCAATCACCACGCCACCGGGATAGCCCAGGTCATAGTATTTTGCAACCTTGTCAAAGGCCTCGCCCACGCTGTCATCTATAGTAGTACCAAGGATGTCCAACTCCCCCACCCCTTTGACGACCGCGATAATGCTGTGGCCTCCGCTGACCAGAAGCCCCAGGTAGGGGTAGGGAATATCGTTCTCAAGATGAGCGGCATAGATGTGACCAAGTATGTGGTTGACTGCGTAGAAGGGCTTGCCGGTCGCCCAGGCCAGAGTTTTGCCAAACGACAGGCCTACAAGCAGCGCACCCATTAGACCGGGGCGGTTGGTCGCGGCAATTGCATCAACGTCGTCCAATGTCAAATCCGCCTCGTGCAGGGACTGCCTGACGACAGGCAAAATCCATTCCGCGTGCTTACGGCTGGCTATCTCAGGAACAACACCCTTGTATATCTCGTGGAAAGGAATCTGTGTTGCCACCACATTGCTCAGGATTTTCTTTCCATCCTCAACGATAGCACAAGCTGTTTCATCACATGAACTCTCTATGCCCAGTACCTTCATAAACACCCTTCCTCATATAACGGCATGTGAATTTCGTCCTGCCTCAAAAGCCGCCCTGTCTTTGCCCACAGAACCAGTTGCAAAATCCGGTCAGTTTTTGCCCACGAGCTGTGACGGGCAGACAACAAGATAGCCTTTTTCTTCCAGCTCTGCGGCCAGTTCAGTAAGCAAGGCCGGCAATATGTCAGCGGACTTGTCAACATGGCCTATCATTATAGCCTTTCCATTTTTATTTGCAAGCTCCAGCCCTTCCATAATCTGACCAAGCATCGCATCCCTCTCCAGCACGTTGTCTATAAAGATGTCACGCTCCAGTATCTTCATCCCCCGGCTCAAGGCAGCCTGCGGAGCTTTAGTATTAGAACTAGTCCTGGAGTCCATAAAGAAAACACCGTAATCCAGGGCGACATCCAGCACAGCCCCTATCATTGCCAAATCCGCCGTTATAAGGGAACCTTCATGGTTGTTCATCCCTCGCACCCCTACGCCCAGCTCTTCCAAATTGGAGGCAACAAGCTCTTTTATCTGCCCAGCGGTCATGTCAGGCTCAACAGCCCCCGGCCCCGGCCACAGGCTCAAGCTCACCGACTGCATGGGCTGGTGCAACATCAGTTCCTTTCCTGCTGCGACCACCATCCGGGCGGACTCTTTCGTATGCGCGAGCTTAGGCATGACAGCGATGGCAAGAGGAACAGGCACTTCCAGATAGGAGCGCAATGTCTCCAAGTTCTGCCCGCCGTCGTCTATGACAAAACAAAGCCTGGCTCCATCCTGTGCCTGCGGAATATCAAAAGACGGCCTACGCTCCACCGGCTGAATCAACAAGGGCTGCTGCCCTCCCAAGCCAGACTGATTAGCTGGCAAAGAGCGGCTGGCATCTGGATAAGAAACCGAGGACTGCCCCTGTGCAACCAGTGAGTTTCCCTGCGCAGGCTGTGACTGCCCTGCCGGGAACTGAGATTGCCCTGCCGCAGGCTGTTCTATAGAAGAAATTGGAGAGGCGATGGGGATTTTGACAGCTGACGGTGAGTTATAAAGGGCATTGGCAAAAAGAAGCATTACACAGACGATGACAACCGTTCCGGCACAAAGAAAGAGCCTGCCACCGCCGGATTTAGCAGACCTGCGCTTTCCTTTCCTTTTAGCTTGCACTCTCTTTCCACCCATGATTGCACAAGTGTATCACGAAAAAAGCCTTTTGCATACAGCCCAGTGTCAGCCCCACGGACAGCCCAGTGTCAGCGTCACGGACAGTCCAGTGTCAGCGTTACGGACAGCCCAGTGTCAGCGTCGCGGACAGCCCAGTGTCAGCCCCACGGACAGCCATATAACAATGCCCCTGACAGTTTTTCCATCATAAAATAATTTTTTTGCAGATACAGGTCAAAACTATTGACAACAAATATAAAATTCACTAAAAATATATGCTATTTTTCCTCGTAAAACTGATTGACTAAATAACTCTTTTCGCTATAATAAAATTTATGGAGACACGGTCAGCTTCCACCCTTATGTCCGCTTATGCCCTCATAGGAGAAGGGAACTTGAGGGAAGCCAAGGCCATGCTGGAAGACGCTCTCACAAACGATCTGGACAACCACGACTTGGTTTTTGCAGCCAGCTGTTGTTCCTTTTGGAATGACACAATCGAGAGGCTTCCTTCCATGGATTCCTTTGAACAGGGAGAAAGCCTGGTAAATTTATGGAGGATGTTCAAAAAGAGGGTGGAAAAAGAGGACAGCCCCCTGGAACAGACCATATACACATTCCGCAAGAAAGTTTTTTCCACGGCTCTGGAGCAATACGGAAAAAACTTGGACAAGGCAGACAATATGTTCCATGCGGAGACCTGTAGGAAAATAGGTTTCTGCTACAAGCAGCTGGGTGACTTTGAGACTGCCCTGGGCTACCTGCAGGAAGCCAATTCCGCAGTGGAAGGAAGGGCGGACATTATAGCAGAGATGGCAGACTGCTATGACCTGTGCGGAGAGGACAAGCCTTCCAAAGTCCTGTTCAGGGAGGCTTTCTTCCTAGACCCCCAGAAAGTGGAGCTGTCATACCTGGAGTCACCCATCATAGGAAAACTTACAGCTCTGGTAACAGAAAAGGGTCTGTCCGGTTCAGAGCTTCTTGAGTGGATACCTGTTTATGGTACAATTTTTGGAGTTTTCAACGTAAAGCGAAAGCTGAAACCCCAGGAAATCGGACGGCTTAAGCAGGATATCTATGCAAAAGAAAATGAAATGAAAGACCCCAACAACAACCTCGCGCTGATAAAGCCCAGGTTATTGAATATGTATTTTTGGCTGATTGACTATTGTGAGCTTGCGCAGGAAAACAATGCGAAGATACAAGAGGCACTGCTTAAAATTAAAATTTTAGACAAGAATATCTATATGCTCTATACGGGCAATATATAGGAGTGATATATGTCAGAGGAACTTGAGAATTCAGTACGCGAAATGCTGAAAGCGGAAACTTGGACCAGGGCAGGAATCGAGAGCTTTACAACAAACAACCTGAATGAGCTTTCGATGGTCATCGATACTACCCACAGGGAGTCTGCGGAGGAGGCTATCATAACAATTTGTGATGAACAGCTCCAGAAGACCAAGGACAGCGTTTCTGCTCTCTACATAAAGGGTATGCTCAAGCTCCGTGAGCAGGTCTTTGAAAGCAAGGAGCTGGTAAGCCTCATAGACATATTTGAGAAGAACCACAGAAGCCAGATAGCGGAAGCCATCTGCGACAAAATTCTTGAGGAAGCTCCCGAAAACATATTCGCCCTGCGCAAGAGGGCCGAATACTACAAGAACAACGACAACAAGGAATACTGGGATGTCTATAAGAAGATAGTGCAGCTTGATTTCAACGAGGCAGACCTTGCCCAGCAGCTGGCCAAGCACTACCATGACGATGAAAACAACGAGAAAGACGAGATAACCTATTACAAGAGAGCCATCCTCCGCTATATCTCCACGGCCGGCGAGAGCGCGTCCAAGAACTGGGAAAAGATAAAGACCGTCTGGTCAACACTCGTAAAGCTCATCCCAAAGGAAATCGACTACTTCTTGATGTTGCAAAAGAAGATTGCCAAGAACATAAGTGCAGACAAGTCTGCCACACTTATGATGGAACTTTACGACTACTACAAGGACACCGCAAACTGGGATGTGGCCATCAACATCCTAAAGCTCGTCCTTAACATAAACAAGAAGGAACAGTCCTACAGGAACGACATCGTTGAATGTTACAGGAACAAGTATGCGGCCAACTCCCACGTCGAGGACTACATAAAGCACTCCAACTTGAACCAGTCCTTCCGAGATGTGTTCGAGGCTATAAACGATTTTGAGAAGCACATAGCCTTTGATACGGGCAACTTTGTATTCCACCGCAGTTGGGGAGTCGGATACATCAAGGGTGTACAAGGTGATGACCTCTCCATAAACTTTGGCAACAAGATGGGCAGCAAGACGATGAAGCTTGACATGGCTATAAAGGCATTGCAGCCCCTGTCCAAAAGGCATATCTGGGTTCTCAAAGCCACAAAGAGCAAGGAATTCTTGCAGGGCATGGTCATGGGAAAAGTCGATGAGTCTAAGAAGCTTTCCAAGACTGACAAGGACAACGTAAGGAAGAACGCAGTTGCCAAGACGCTCAAGATAATCATCGAAAGCTTTGACAACCGTTGCGACATGAAGAGAATAAAGGCAGAGCTTGTTCCCGCCATCATCGAAGAGACAAAGTGGAACAACTGGCATGCAATAGCAAACGAAATCCTTACAGCAGGTTGCACGAGCGATGCCAACTCCCCGAATTTCGCCGTTGCCCAGGACGATATAAACATGTACACCGTCCGTGAGAACAAGCTTGAAATCCAGGAGAGGCTCAACATAGAATTCAAGGCAGAGAAGGAATTCTTCCCCAAGAGCGACATCCTGATGAAGCTGGTTGACCAGTACAAGAAGGCAAAGGACGAGGACAAGGACAAATACCTAGAGCCTTTGACCGATATGTTCAACTACTTCCTGAACTTCCTCAAGAGCACTCCCAACGACAACGAGAAGGAGCAGATGACCAAGTGGGTGGCTTCCTTCCTCATAGTGCAGAACATCTCCAAGGAGTTCCCCAGTTTCCATGTCCCGGAGGACTTCACGTTCGAGTATATCTATAGCAAGATAAATTCGATGGAGAGGGATATTTACAACCCCAAGACAACTTATAGGGAGCTGCAGGGAAAGAAGAACAGCAACCTGCGTGACTACTTCCTCAAGAATATCAAGTTGATCAAGAACTGGGAAGACGAATATATCAAGCTCTTCTCTGAGGTCGCAAACTCAAGCCAGGATGCTGACAGAAGCAATGCCGCAAGTTACATTGCCAAGGAGCTGATTGATTCCCACAAGGAAGACAAGCTTACCCAGCTCGTGAAAGAAAGTTTTGATGACTTCAAGAACAACAGGAACGCCGTCATCTTCCTCTTCAAGGAAAACAACAGGGACGATGAAAAAGACGAGCAGGAGAAGGCCTACCTTGACAGCTACAAGAAAGCCTATCAAGCCGCGAACATTTCCTACGACAAGCAGCTACAGACATTGATAAGCATCATTGACTACTGCTCATGGGAAATTTCCAACCACAAGGATACCCCTGAGAACAAGAAGACCATAAACAGCGCCCGCAACCTCCTGTTTGGAAAGAAGATGAGTGATAAAAACCTCATCCTTGAGCATATTCTTTCGAACGATGAGGAAAACGCCCTGCGATTCTTTACGATGGTCTGTGACATTGAGGACTTGGACTACGAGGCATACAAAAAACCGCTCCGTGCCGGAATTCAGAAGAAGTGGCCTGACTTCAAGTTCCCCGTCATGGAAGTCAAGCAGCAGGGAACACAGAACGGAATATATGCCACTGCAAAGGCTCTTGAAGAAAAGAAGGCCGAAGCTGACAACATCGAGAAAGTCATCTTGCCCAAGATTGTTGAGGAAATAGCCGAAGCAAGGGAAAAGGGAGACTTGAAAGAGAATGCTGAATACATCTCCGCAAAGGAAGCCGAGCATATCAACAGCAAGAAGCTCGCCGACCTTCGCAAGCAGCTTGAGAGAGCCGTTGTGTTCGATCCGTCCACTCTGACAACAGCCATAGTATCCTTTGGAACGACTGTTACAGTCCACGATAACGTGGCAGACAAGGATGTGGTATACACAATCCTAGGCCCGTTCGAGTCTGCGCCGGATGAGGATATAATATCCTACCTCTCCCCTATCGGTGACAAGCTGAAAGACCACAAGGTTGGAGAGAACTTGAACTTTACGATAAATGACAAGAAGTACAATTATACGATAAAGTCCATTGAGGCTGCAAAGCTTTCATAGACAACAAGAGATGATTGTACAGGATTCCTTTCAAAAGCTGACAAACAACATTGGCTTTTTCAGGGGAAGCACAAATGTCGGGCTGGCAGTCGCCGGCTCGACGCTTTTCTTGATTGACTCTGGAGATTGCAACAAGGACGGAGAAGCTTTGGCAAAAGCAATCCGTTCTCTCTTTCCAGACAAAAGCCTTAGGGCTGTCATAAACACTCACGGACATTCTGACCATTGCGGCGGCAATCTTGCACTCAAGGAAGAGTTTTCCTGCGAAATATGGGCACCAAAGGCAGAGAGCATGTTCATTGAGAATCCTTATCTCGCACTGGACATATACTGGGGCGGGCGGCACTTGCAAGATGACCGTGTTCCTGCTTTCAGGCAGATAGCCCCCTGCCCTGTTGACAGGCAGCTCGAAGAAACGGAGATGGACGAGGACAGCATCTCCTTTAAGACAATAGCACTGCCAGGTCACTTCTATGACCAGCTGGGAATTATTGTCACCGACAAGTCCTGCGCTCAGAGTGTATGCTTTATGGGGGATGCTTTTTTTGGAATCGAGATGATTAAACGCTACTGGATTCCATTCATGCAGGATCCCAAGCTTTTCCGCCAGTCTGTCACAAGAATCGAAAAAGAAGGCGCTGACATCTTTGTCCCTTCGCACGGCAATTTCTTTTACAGGAACAAGCTGGGCGCAATGGCAGAGATGAATGTAATCATGACGCTGGAAGCAGAAAGCCTGATAATGAAGATAGTAAAAAAGAAGGCATCAAGCTGTGAGGAGATATTGCAAGCAGTCGCAGACTACGCCGGGCTGGACATGAAACTGAGCCAGTACGTCCTCATAGGTTCTACAATACGCTCATATATATCCAGCTTGTATAACGAGGGCAGGCTGCTGTATTTCATGGAAGGAAACAGGCTTTTGTGGAAACCAGCCGAATAGGGCTGTTATGGAAGCCCGCTGAATAAGGCTTTTACTTAGACAACAGGCTTTTCTTTAGGCGCGGGCGTCTACTTAGACGCGGACTTTTCATCAGGCGGCGGGCTGATCCTTAGTCTCAGGCTTTTCCTTGTATGACCAGAATTTGTTAAGCAGGAAGTTCAAGGGTGTGGTTACGCAGACGCACATAAGCGGCGCAAGGTACTTGGACAAATGCGCCAAATCAATTAACATGTGCAAAAGAAAAGTCTGCAATACAAGGCCAGTGAGGGCATAAGAGATAAAGGTTTTTACCAGTGTCGCCGCTGTATTCCTTTTCTTGTCCGCTGTTTTCTTAAAGACAAAGAGGCTGTTCCACAAAAAAGAATTCAAGACGCTTACAATAAAACCTATGCCGTTTGCAAGCGCGTAATGACAACCAAAGTGCACAAGTATACTGTAGATGACATAGTAAATCAGCGTGTTGCTAACACCGACCAAAGCAAACTTGACAAACTGAACAGCCCAAGGATAACGCTCTGGAAAATTCACAGCATTCTTCCTATGCCGTCCCTAAAACTCACGGACGGCTTCCACCCTGTATCAGAGCTAAGGGATGATATGTCTGCCCTAAGATAAGTGACAGATTTTTCGTTATACGGTACTGCCCCATAGCAGGCACCAGAATAAGACGGATTTACAAGCGAGCGAATTTCTTCTAGATATTCCATCAGCGGGCGGGAGTCTCCACTCCCCAGACAGTAGACCTTACCGTCCACTCCGTGATTTCCAAGGATATAAAAAGCCAGCCCTGCATCATCTTCAAACAGGTAATCCCATTGATGTGTACAAGGGCCGAGTTTCATCGGTTCATTTGACTTGCAGTTGTTGATAAATGTTTTTATCAGCGTGGCAGGACTGTCATTAGTTCCATAAACGCTAAGTATCCTCACCCAGTTGAACTCAAGCCCCAGCTCACGGCATTTCATGGCAGCAAGAAGCCCCGCAGCGTATTTTGCCACCCCGTATGCAACTTCCGGGCGACAGGGAACATCGCCGTTGAGAGGAACAGCTGCCCGTCCGTATTCGGCCTGGCTTCCCGCACCGATAAACTTCTTGCATCCACACTGGCTTGCAAGAGAAATAGTATCCAATGTATAACGGATGTTCATCTCCTGCTTTTCTGGATTATTGCGTCCCTCGTGGTCAGTGAAAGTCCATCCAAAATGGTAAAAGCAGTCAATTGTGCCAGTAGTCACCTGACCGTCTATTGCGCCACTAGTCGCCCGGCCGTCAGGACTTGCACCAGCAGCAGCCCGGCCACCTATTGCGCCACTAGTCGCCTGACCGTCAGGACTTGTGCCGGGTTTGGCATTGTCCGGCAAAAGCTTACGCACAGTTTCCGAGTCCAAGTCCTTCATCTGATCCAAATCGCACTCGACAATCTTTACCAGCGGCGAGGCGGGCAGGCGGGAAAGCTTGGATGAATCTTTACGCACAAGGGCTATAACACAGACATTGTTCTTGACACATTCCTTTATAAGTGCACATCCTATCATACTGGTCGCACCAGTAAGCATAATGCAGTTCATCAATTATTCTCCATTGCCTCCAGCCACGGGCAGGCTCTCAGGCAGGGGGGCGACTTTCATCAGTGACTTGAACTCATCCCTTGGTAAAAATGGGTACATATCTTCCAGAGGTCGAATTCCTTGTTGTTTTCCGCATATTGGAGGTGGTATTTGATTTCATCGTTGTTGTATCCCTTACGCAGCAATCGGTCAACCAGTGTGACATAGTCCACCATCAAAAAGACGGTAGCCAGCTTCTTCTTGATCAGCTTGCTCAGCGGTTTCAGGCCTGTGACTTCCAGGATCATCACACTGATGGTATGGTCACGCAGAGAATTCAAGATATCATCCTTCTTGTAGCCGTAAGATTCACCTTT
>JAFTEK010000379.1 GCA_017453705.1 Treponema sp. | reverse complement strand
CTTTTGATTGCATCATGTGCAAGCGGAAAAGCCATGGACGCCGAAGGTAAAAAGGTCACGGTCCCCGATTCCGTAAAGGGAACAGGAATGGAGGCCGTGGAAAACGGAAGCACGGCAAGCATATCATTTGACGCGAATGCGACTACAGGCTTCTCCTGGGATTACATCCTCGATGAGGAAGGAATTGTGGAGGAGCAGTCAAACGAATACGTCTCCGAAAAACACCCGAAAGGCATGGTCGGATACGGCGGAAGGCAGAACTACACCTTCAAGGCAGCGAAGGCAGGAAGCACGACCGCGACGTTCATCTACCACAGACCTTGGGACGAATCGAGCACGATTCATACCGTCAAAGTCCTCATAAAAGTGGACAAGGAGGGAAATATAAGACTGGCGGACATACAATAAAAAGCCAGGGAGCCGGTTTCAAAATCCAGGCAGCATGTCGCCGGGGGTACTTTGAGGCCGGCTCAGTTTGTCCTCATGACGAGGGATTTCTTGAACTCGTCGGAGGCAGACAAGAACAATTTGTCGTAACAGTCGGCGGGGCTGTCCACCATAGACACGCTTCCGTCGAACTCCACGTTATCGGCTATACGCAGGGCAGATGTCTTTATGTTTCCCCTTACATAGCTCCCCTTGCACAGCTCCACCCTGTCACTGCCGTCTATGTCGCCGTCAACCTTTCCATACACGACAACGGATCTGGCTTTCATCCCGCTGACATTACATTCAGCACCCTTGCTTACCTGCAGGTCTCCAGTAGCCTCTATGGTTCCTGAGAATTTTCCACTTATGATAAGTGAGTCAGTGAAGGACAATTCTCCTTCAAAAACCGTTCCTTCCCCGAATTCTGTTACATTAACACCGCTGTCTTTTACCATGTCCCCTATTCTACCCCATTTGAACTTTTTCTTTCAAGGGCTTTTTCTCAAGAATGCCCAGCAGCATCTTTATGAACACACGGACAACGAGGCCGCACAAGAGGAAAAGCTCCAGCAGGGCAAACCAGTCGCCATAAAAAGTGTATGGTGACAAGCGCCTGGACAGGGGCACAGAAACCTTCTTGGCAAGGTATCCCTCGCAGAAACTATCAAGCTCCTCCACAAGCCTTCCCCAACGGTCTATTACGCAAGTGCACCCGCTTGCACTGCTGCGCAAGACAGGAACCCCGTTCTCTGCCGCCCTGAACACCGACATGGCAAGGTGCTGGCGCTGGCAAACGGTGGAACAAGCCCAGGAATCATTGCAGATGCAGAAAAGGCAGTCCGCCCCGTTCCTGACAAAACCTGCGCACAGGCTCCCGAAGCTGTCCTCAAAGCAGATGGGCACGGAAAAGGAGATCGACCTTTCATAAAAAACCCTGGAATCCTCTCCTTCTTTCCAGAGAAAGCTCCTGTCGGGGAAAATCCTATCATACAGAGGGGCAAGCACGGCATTGAAAGGGAGGCTTTCAGTAAACGGCACAAGGTGCTGCTTTGCATATATCTCCGGCTCCGGCGGCAGCACATTTGACTTCCTGGGGTCAAAGACCAGAACCGCGTTGCAGTCCTCTCCTTCTTTGTTCAAATGCTGGTTTCCTATGACAAAACAGGAAGAGCTTCTCAGCATAAGGGATAAGACAGATGACACTGCATTAAAGCGGGATGTGTCCACCCTGGAGGCATAATGATGCACAATCGGAGGGACAACAGCGGTCTCCGGCCAGACGACAAAATCCG
>JAFTEK010000378.1 GCA_017453705.1 Treponema sp. | reverse complement strand
ATGGCGTCTGCCATTTCTGACATATCAAACCTCTCTAGTTATGAATAAATTTTGCTTTTGCTATATCTACGTACTGGATACTCATATCACCAGCTTCCGAGCCAAGAGTCACAGACTCCCTGTCAGCAGCCTTTATGACACCCTTCACCCAGTCACCAACATTCCTATCCCAGACCTTGATATCATGACCAACAAACAACTCAAATTCTGCAGCATTCTTTATATTGCGCTCTATTCCGGGGGAACAGACTTCCATTGAAAGGTTATCCTCGGTTATGTCATCCCTTTCTTCCTGTAAGAGCGAAAGAATCGCGGGTTGCAAGGCATGATGAGCCTTGGAGCAGTCGGAAACAGAAACATCCTTCCCAGATTCAGAATGGCAAATGACAGCACAAACGTGCACATGCCCCTTCTGGGGAACAACCTGCAGCTCCACGAGCAGCAGCCCAACAGCTTTTACAACATCCGAACAAGCCTTGAAATAAGGCAATCCATCGTATGGAATATAATCCAATCAGAAAACTCCGTAGAATAAAAAAGGAGCCTCACTTGGGCTCCTTTTTTAAATTATTTTATCTTTAGCTCGATACTAGCATTTTTACTCACCCTTGTCAATCCAGGGCTTAGATCAAAATGCCAACATCATCTCCTACGGGAATTGAACCCATGTTGTCGGGATGAAAACCCGATGTCCTAACCACTAGACGAAGGAGACAAGTAAACCACGCATCGTGGAACAGTCCAACAATAGCATTTTTTTTATATACAGTCAAGTAGCATAAAAGAGAAGTAAATAGCCCAACATGACTAAAGGCTCACATATCCATATCAAATTTCTTAAGGATACGTGCCCTAAGCTGCCTGGTATCTTCATTGTCCAGCCCCAGCTCAAAGGCTTTATTTATGTCGGCCATAGCCTCCTCATACTTACCATTCTCAAAATAAGAAACTGACCTTCTGTAATAGACATGGCTCTGAAAGGGATCGATTGACAGGGAACGATTAAAGCACTCTATGGATGCATCATAATTCTTCAAAACCTCAAAGACAATGCCCTGATAATAAATTGACCGGAAAGCTTTCGGGTCATAGTCCTCGCTGGACTTGAAGTCCTCAATGGCCTTATCATATTCGTTCTGGGCAAAGTATGCCATACCCCGGTGCTTTAATATGACGGACATCATAGTGTCCTGCAAGACAGCCTTCTTGTCCAGTATTTGGCTGTATATCGATACGGCTTTGTCAAAGTTCCCCAGATTGTGCTCGTGCAGGGCGGATAGAACGAGGTCATCTATGCTGCCCTTCTCATAAATCGACGGCATCGAAGAATAACCCTGTGTGTTTTTTCCAGCACTGTTAAAACCAAGCTCATCATCTGTTATGCGGTCAGCCTTGTCATAGAAGGTGTTGCGCCTTATTCCAAGTTCCGCCTGGAGTTTATTCTGATAGTCACGGATTTCCTGAAAAATCGTGTCCGCAAGGCTAAGGTTGGCATTTATGGCAGCCAGCTTGCGGCGCAGGGGTTTGTCAAAGGGGTTGAAGTCGGTCTTGTATATAAGCTCATGCTCCACCTCGGCCCAGGCATCCTGTAAAATAGTACGGACTTGTATCTCAAACACCATATCATCAGGCAGAGGCGGGCTAAGATTTTCTGTCGGCTTACAATCATCCGGAATATCAATTAGGACATGCACAGACTCATAACCAAATTCACGGAAGGACTGCTCATAGCCCTTGTGCTCTATCTCACGAATTGTAAGGAAACTCGAAAGCTGGGTCACGACGTTCTCCGTATCCTCCATAAAGGCACAGATAATCCGTATACCAAGCATATCAGTAAGGGTAACAAGTTTCTCAGTCTGAGAAGACTCCTTGGGTTTTTGTCTTAAAATCTTTTTATAATAACTTGGGAATGACTTTATCCTAGCCTTATACGTTGGCATGGATTGAAGCCTAATATTTGATTTTAGCTTTGCTTCTATCTTGCTGAGGACTTCAGAAAAAACCAGGGTATAGCTGGCATACAGACGCTCTATCTTGACTTTCTTTGGCAGTTCTTTCGCATCTCTCATAGCTACCTATCAAATACATCCAGTTACTAAAAAGCCGCCCCTTGTGGGGGCGGCTTTTACCCAGCACATCAGATGCTGAGTAAATCAACCTAAGCTACTATTACTGAGCGTTAGAGTTAGAATTGTCATAGAGAGAAGAGGTGAACTCCTGCTCTGTGGCTTCCTTGCTCTGCTCCAGATAGCGGTTAACCTGCTTGGTTCCGAAGTTAGCCATCTCACGATCCTGGCGATCCTTCTCTTCCTTGGCAACGATTCCCCACAGATCCTCTTCGTTGATGTCACGGTCGGTAGAAAGAACGGCAAGGTCATAGATGATCTTGACATCCTTGAAATATCCGACATAGTGTCCACCATCATCAGCAGCATCGCGGCTAATCTGGAAGCCCTCGAACTTCACATAGGGAAGTCCACGAGGATAGATTGGGTAAACGCGAATCTCGCGAGCACGAACATCAGACAGGTAGTTGGGGTTGTTCCAAACCAAGGTCTTCCATCCGTCAAACAGGAGAGTACCCATATAGTAGCGGCGAGAAACACCGTCCTGATCTCCGAGGAGAACATAAACCTTGTGAGGATAGTTGTCACCGAAGGTTGTAACAGAAACAGACTTCAGAGTTCCGACGTTGCGGACAACTCCGTATCCATTGTCGAAGAGATACTGTCCCTTCTGCTCGTCAGTCTGAGCCTGGCGGTTTCCGTTGGCATCGGCATCAGAGAGAGGCTCGTAAGCCTGAATCTGGAAAGGAGGAACAATCTTCGCGCTGGCATTGTGTGCCCACTTGGGGAACAACACGTAAACACCGAGAACGTTCTGTCCGGCGAACGGAACATTGGCGTTCTGGTTCACAGGAGCAGCAACAGTGCGAGAAGTTCCAAGAGCGACTGGCTCCCTGGCAGATGAGTTCAACTCAACTTCCCACTGGTTTAGAGCCAGAGAAGTCTTCATAAGAGCCTTCTGGTCGCTCGTCCAGCTTGATCCTGCAGCCTTTGCATAGTCCATCGCAGTCCTAGCATTCTGCGTGGGGTTTCCGTTCTCATCTGCAACAGCATCAGCCGTCAGCAGGGAGAAGTCAATGACCGTTGACTCCCTCGCGAAAGCAAAGCTTCCTGCCAAGAACATGGCAGCAGTGATTAACATAAAAGTTCTCTTCATTCGAAACTCCTTTTATACTTTTGATGTAGCCTTGATACATTCTAGTATCTAATAAGAAGGCGATTTTGTCAACTTATTTTAATCGAAATTCAGTCCTTTTTTTGGGCTTGATCCGACCAAAGAAAACAAAAATGCCTTCATTCATAGACGCTGATTCCATCAATGGCGACATCAATTTTATTTAAATATGTGAAGTTTTTCACAATATTTAACCTAAGTAAATCCACCCCCTCACGGACGGAAAGCAAGTCCCCCGCAAAGAGGGCATCACGACTCAAGCCCAGATAGAGCCTTTGCCCCTCGCTGTCATCAGCACTGATAAAGCAGTATTCAGCTTTTGTTCCCATCGGAAATATCGGAGAATAACGGTTTGTCATAGGTCCAAGCAGAAGATCATTCACAAAAGCCGTAACAGCAGCCTGAGAATCAGCTGCCTTGGCAAAATAGCGCGGCTCACAGAACAGGCCGTCCCCGTCATAGCAGGGGAAATACATAAGGGTACGATTCTTATCGTGTCCCCTGGAATACATGAACACGGAAAATGCCATTGAAAGCAAAGCCAGGGAAATGGCAAGAATCTTTATGTAAAGCGAACTTTTTCCAGTCAGTTTGTTTTCCATAGTATTTATTAAAAATCCGTCAAAAAGCAATCCCAGAATTCATAAGCTAGTTGCCTGTGAATCCCCGCGACCGCTCAAAGTGCGTGATGAATGCCCCAAGCCCATTATATATCCCAAGCGAGAGTTTTTTCAAGTAGTCATCGTCCGACAAAAGGGCAGCTTCCTGCTCGTTGGAAAGAAAACCTGTCTCAACAAGGACGCTCGGCATCTTGGCATTGCGGACGACAAACCACTCCTCCTCCTTTATTCCACGCCTGGGGCTGAGCGAACCAACCTGCGCATTTATGCCATCCTCGATGAATTTAGCCATAAGAATGGACTCAGTGGTATACTCCTCCTCCATCATGCTGTTCAAAATAGTAAGCAGGCTCTTGTCCTCGCTCGTACTGCCATCTATGACCTGCCTCCTGTAGCCGGGAGAAAGGTACCAGACCTCAAAGCCTGTCGCGCTCTTGTCCAAACTCGCATTAACGTGGACGGACAGATAAAGCACGGCTTCATTCTCACCCAGCTTGACGGAGTTCGCTATGTCAGTCCTCTCCTCCAGGCTCAGGTACTTGTCCGTATTACGGGTCATCAATATCCTCTTCTTGGGATATGCCTTGGTCAGCATGTCATAGAGCTTAAGGGCTATCTTGAGGTTTATGTTCTTTTCGACAACGGAAACTTTCTTGCCTTTCACGGTGAAAGTCGCGCTGGCCCCCGGATCCTTGCCACCATGCCCTGGGTCTATCAAAATCGCGCCTATGCTGAACGCCCTGCCATCCTCAGAAGACTGACCGGCAGAAGGAGAGAGGTCAGGAACAACTATCCCTGACGCGCCGGATACAACGGGCCGGGAAACTTCCCCTGTTCCTGCCGGAACACTGACTGGCGCGGGATCCAACTTGAGCGACACAGTATGCGAGCCTTGATTGTCAAAAAAGTCCTTTGCCTCAT
>JAFTEK010000377.1 GCA_017453705.1 Treponema sp. | reverse complement strand
TAGCCTGTGTAAGATTATGAAATATCTGTAGAATGGATGTGTTGCCTCTATTGTTTTTGTTTTGCCAGCCGCTAATATAAGGGCATCTCTAAAAACTGGTCAAGTCCAGCTTTTAGAAGTTCCCATAACTTGAATAGGTTGGCGAGACAGTTTCTTTTGAACCCTAGTATTTTTTTCTGTATCGATGTATAGTAGCTACATAGTATATCTGTATAGTATCTATGGAAAACAAATAAGGAGAATCATTATGTCCACAGCATTGGAAGATTATGTCAAGGAGGCGGGCGGCAGCTTGAGCCCCGCCATGACCGCATATGTGGCCAACCTGCAGCAGGTCGCCTCCGTAGCGCCGGAGATCGCCGCCGACGTGGTGAACGAGCTGGACAACCAGCGCCGCCACCTCAAGCTTGTCGCCAGCGAGAACTACTGCTCCCTGTCGGTTCAGGCCGCGATGGGCAACCTGCTCACCGACAAGTACGCCGAGGGCTACCCCGAGCACCGCTACTACGGCGGCTGCGTGAACATCGATGCCGTTGAGAACACCGCCGCCCGCGAGGCCGAGAAGCTCTTTGGCGCGGACTACGCCTACGTGCAGCCCCATTCTGGTGCGGACGCCAACCTGGTCGCATACTGGGCTATCTTGAGCTCCCGCGTGGAGACCCCGACGCTGGAAGAGCTGGGCGTTAAGTCGCTTTCCGACCTGACGGACGAGCAGTTTGACATGCTGCGGAAAAGATTTGGCAACCAGAAGCTGATGGGGCTGGACTACTCCTGCGGAGGACACCTGACCCACGGCTACCGGATGAATGTTTCTGCCCGCATGTTCGAGAGCCATCCATACGGCGTGGACAAGGAGACAGGGCTTCTGGACTATGACGCGATAGAGAAGCAGGCGATGGAGGTCAAGCCTCTCGTCCTTCTGACAGGATTCTCCGCCTACCCGCGCAAGATAAACTTCCGCCGTTTCCGCGAGATTGCCGACAAGTGCGGAGCAGTGTTCATGGTGGACATGGCGCACTTCGCAGGTCTTGTCGCCGGCAAGGTCTGGACTGGGGACAACGACCCGGTCAAGTGGGCTGACATCGTGACGACGACCACCCACAAGACCCTGCGCGGCCCGCGCGGCGCAATCATCCTGTGCAAGAAGGAGTTCGCCGACTACGTGAACAAGGGCTGCCCGATGGTTCTCGGAGGTCCGCTCGGCCACGTCATGGCTGCCAAGGCGATTGCCCTCAAGGAAGCCAACACCCCGGCATATCAGGCCTATGCCAAGAAGGTCGTGGAGAACGCACAGGCACTCGCCGCTTCCTGCATTGCCAAGGGAATGACGCTCCAGACGGGCGGAACGGAAGACCACCTGATGCTCGTGGACGTGACCAGCTACGGCGTGACCGGCAAGCAGGCCGAGGCCGCCCTGTTCCAGTGCGGCGTGACCGCCAACGCCAACGCCCTGCCCTATGACAAGAACGGCCCCTGGTGGACGAGCGGCATCCGCATCGGCACGCCCGGACTTACCACGCTGGGGATGGACACAAAGGACATGGAGGAAGTTGCTTCCATAATAGACCTCGTTCTCAAGGGAACCAAACCCGGACTGACCAAGGACGGCAAGAAGGCCAAGGGCAAGTTTGAGCTTGACCCCAAGGTTCAGGAGGAGGCGAAGAAGCGCGTGAACGCCCTGCTTGGTGCCCACGTCCTGTACCCGGAGCTTGACCTGGAATTCCTCAAGAAGCACTTCTGCTAGACTGGGGGTGAGGGGGCTTTGCGGCACTGCACGGCATCCTCACTGAATGCGCTCCGGCAGCAGGTCTTCCGGGGCGTTTTTGTCTGCCACTGCCAGTGGTGTGAAAGCCGTATTTACGAAAGCTTTACAATATGCCGCTTTTGGGCTATACTAGACGACACGGAGGTTTAGCAATGGAACTCTCACCGGAACTGGCCGGCGTTTTGGCCGACATAGACATGGAATTCTCGGATGTCATGCTTACAGGCAAGGCCGTGGAAAAAATCGTGATAGGCAAGGAACTGGCGGAAGCACTGGCTGCAAGCCCCGGCTGGGACAACACGATAATTGGCTTCCCCGTGGAGGTCAGCCCCGATTTGCCGGGAATGGATCACCAGTTTGTCAGCTGCTAGGCTTGGGGAACGGTGCTCTTTCTGTCGCAATGACATTCTGCCAAAACTTTACAAAATTCCTGTTTTGATTATTGACAATAAAATGGCAATCCATTATAGTGTTTAAGCACCACGCATTGAGCGTAGAAAAGCTTGCTCTTGTAGCTCAGTCGGTAGAGCACATCGTTGGTAACGATGAGGTCAGCGGTCCGATTCCGCTCGGGAGCTTTTTTATTAACAATCGTTTTAAGGAGAAAACCGATGTCTAGCAAGAAAAAGACTGCTGTAGAGATTATTGCATTGGCCTGCAGCGAGTGCAAACGCAAGAATTACACGACATATAAGAACCGCAAGAATATCACTGGAAAGCTTGAGAAGAATAAGTTCTGTCCTTGGTGCAGGAAAGAGGTTCTTCATAAGGAGACTAAGGTAAAATAATTTTACTGAGTAATTAACTTGGCTTTGCGGCCAAGCTTAGGTCAGTAGCTCAGTTGGTAGAGTCCCGGTCTCCAAAACCGGTTGTCGCGGGTTCGAGTCCTGCCTGGCCTGTATTCAAGGGGTTTTGTTATGAAGAAGATAGTCCAGTTTTGCAGGGAGTGCATGGGGGAGCTTGGAAAGGTTGTTTGGCCGTCCAGGAATGAGGCTGTTGCGTCGGTTCAGGTCGTGATAGTTTCTACCATTGTTGCCGCCCTGATTTTGGGACTGCTTGATATGCTGTTTACTGAGGCTCTTAGGCTTATATTCTAGAGTTTGTCTTTATTTAAATCCGTGGCGGGCTTGCAGAGTAACAGAGATGTCAGAGAAGAAAAGAAATTACGAGTGGTATGTCGTTCAGACCTACACGGGTTACGAACAGAAAGTTGAGAAGGAAATAATATCTCTTATAGCCGATGAGAAACTGGCTGTAGAGACTGCCAATCAGTCTGGTGGGGATGCCTATCTGTTGATACGCTCGGTGAAAGTTCCGATGCGTGAAGTGGTTGGCTTGTCTAAGTCTGGAAAGCCTGTCAAGCGAAATGAGAAAGTTCTTCCCGGCTATATTTTGGTTGAGATGTGTCTGCCCCAGGAGGCGGACGGTTTGAATGGTCAGAAGGGCTGGAAGGATCCTTGTTCCAAAATCCGTAAGATTCAGGGCGTGAATGGTTTTGTCGGTACTAAGCCGACTGAGAGGCCGAAGCCTATATCGGATGCGGAGTATAACAAGATTCTTTTGCAGACCGGCGAGGTCAAGGGTGACAGGGTTAGCTTTATACAGCAGGATTACGATATTAACGATAAGGTTAAGATTACCGAAGGACCGTTTGCGACTTTCAGTGGAACTGTCGAGGAAATCCTTGCTGATAAGAACAAGCTCCGCATAAATGTCCAGATTTTTGGTCGTGCTACACCTGTCGAGGTGGATGTAACCCAGGTCGAAAAGATTTAAGTTTTATTTTCATGGGCGGCGGTTAATCCTGCCGCCTTTGAAATATGGGAGAAAGGATACGGTCCGTTGGACATAGGCCTTTCGCTAATACCACATTAGGAGAAACATTATGGCTCAGAAAAAGGTGACGGCTATCATCAAGTTGCAGTGTCCCGCAGGTGCTGCTACGCCGGCTCCCCCAATTGGACCTGCTTTGGGACCGCACGGAGTTCCTGCCCCTAAGTTTGTCCAGGAATTCAATGACCGTACCAAGAAGATGGAGAAGGGGCTTATCATCCCTGTCGTCATTACGGTCTATCAGGACAAATCCTTTACATTTATCCTTAAGACTCCTCCTGCAGCTGTCCTTATCAAGAAGGCTGTCGGAATCCAGAAGGGATCCGGAAACCCGCTCCGCGACAAGGTTGGTACGCTCAAGCAGAAGGATCTTGAGGAGATTGCAAAGACCAAGCTCCCCGACCTCAATGCGAACGATGTCGAGGCTGCCAAGAGAATTATCGCTGGAACTGCCCGTAGCATGGGTGTTGAAGTGGAGGCCAAGTAATGAAGCACGGAAAGAAATATGTTGATTCATTGAAGAAGTACGACCCCGCTAAGAAGTATTCTGTCGCCGAGGCTGCCAAGCTGGTCAAGGATCTTCACTATGTCAAGTTTGATGAGACTGTGGAGCTTTCTGTCAGCCTGCACTTGGAGAAGAACCAGACTGTCAGGGATACCCTGGTGTTCCCCCATCAGTTTGCCGGTGAGAAGCGTGTCCTTGTGTTCTGCAAGGATGAGAGGGTTCAGGAGGCCAAGGATGCCGGTGCCATGTACGCTGGTTCTACCGAGTTCATCGACAAGGTTAAGGGTGGCTGGACTGACTTTGATGTCGCTGTCGCTACCCCTGACATGATGAAGGATGTCGGCCGCCTGGGTATGGTTTTGGGACGCAAGGGGCTTATGCCTAACCCCAAGACTGGTACTGTCACCAATGACATTGCAAACGCTGTTGCCGAGCTCAAGAAAGGCCGCACTGAATTCCGCGCGGACAAGGGCGGGGTAGTTCATATCGCGGTAGGCAAGGTTTCCATGGATCCCAAGGATACCGCCGAGAATGTGGCCGTGTTCCTTTCGGAGCTTGACCGCAAGAAGCCTGCGACTGCAAAGGTAGATTTCATCCGTTCTGTTTCCCTTAGCTCAACTATGGGACCTGGAGTCTGGATTGACCATAAGGAGGAAGCATAATGGCAGTTCTTGCAAAGAAGCTTCAGCCGGCCAAGACGGCCGCCATCGAGGAGACCAGGAAGATTCTTTCTGGATATGAGGACTTTATCTTTGCTGATTACCGTGGGCTTACGGTTGAGCAGATTACAAAGCTCCGCCACAGCCTTAAGGAAAAGAATGCGCAGCTCAAGGTTTTTAAGAATAACTTTGCCCGTGTCGCGTTTGATGAGATGAAGATTGACGCTGTGTCCGACTACCTCAAGGGGCCGACCGCCATCGCGATGGTAAAGGAAGACGCAAACGAAGTCGCGAAGATTCTTTTTGATTTCAAGAAGGATGCTCCGAGCCTTGAGGTGAAGGGGGCGTGGGTCGAGAAAGAGCTGTACGATCAGGCTAAGATTGAGGCTTTCTCGAAGTTGCCCGGAAAGAAGCAGCTTATCGCTATGCTCATGTCCGCCATCAACGGACCTGCCCGCCAGCTCGCCGCGACCTTGCAGGCTTACGTCGAGAAGAAGGGTGGTGCTCCCGCCGAGGCATCGGCAGAGGCGGCACCTGTGGCCGAGGCGGCTCCCGCAGCGAACTAACAATTTATTTAAACCGCAGTCAGGCTTCGACGTGCTGATTACTGTCTGCGGGTAAGGTCGAAAGCAGGTTAAGCGTTTCTGTGTGTTGCGCTCTGCAAGACCGGTTTATATCGACCAATATATGGTCATGGAGAAGACAATTATGGCACTTTCTAATGATGAGATTTTGGACGCGATTGCCAACATGACGGTTCAGCAGGCTGCTGATTTGGTAAAGGCTATGGAGGAGAAGTTTGGTGTTACCGCTGCTGCTCCTGTTGCTGTTGCCGCAGGCCCTGCTGCTCCTGCTGCTGAAGAGCAGAGTGAGTTCACCGTTACTCTCGATTCTTTTGATGCTGCAAAGAAGATTGCCGTCATCAAGGTTGTTCGCACGATTACCGGACTTGGACTGGGCGAGGCAAAGGCTCTCGTCGAGGGTGCGCCTAAGCCGTTGAAGGAAGGCGTTTCCAAGGCTGATGCCGACAAGATGATTGCCGACATCGAGGCTGCTGGTGGAAAGGCGAGCAAGAAGTAAATTGCCTGTGGCAGTTTGCATTCAAGACAGATTATAGAGCAACTCTTATAGCAAGCCTTTGGGGGTACACCCCGAAGGTTTGCTGTGTATTTGAAAATCACTAGTCCGGATTATGGGGCCGGGGCAGTCACTCCCATACGGCAGCGGACTTCCGTGAGAGCCTACGAGATCTCGTGTAGAGCAAAGTTTTTGCTTGCTGCGGTTCTTGAGGTATCAGTCCCGAAAACCCGCGAGGTATTTGATGTACGCAAAGACCAAAAAAATTGTAAGGCAGTATATCGGCAAGGACATTAAGGATTTCATGCCCCTTCCGAATCTGGTGGATATTCAGCCTTCTTCCTCCGAGAGCTTTATTCAGAGGGAGAAGCTTGCCAAGGGCGAGAAGCCTTTGAACCAGGGACTTCAGGAGGTCTTTACCTCTACATTTCCGATAACCAACCAGGACGAGACGATGACTTTGGAATTCGACTCGTACAGCCTGGACTTTGACAACATTAAGAATTCCGAAATCGAGTGCAAGAAAAAGGGCATAACCTATAATGTGCCGCTCAAGGCGAACATCTCGCTCATATTGAATGACAGCGGCACAATCATGCAGAAAGAGATATATATGGGCGATGTTCCCCTTATGACTGACCGCGGAACCTTCATCGTTAATGGTGCTGAGCGTGTCGTCGTAAGCCAGATACACCGCTCTCCGGGAGTCATTTTCCAGCACGACAAGGGCGTGTACTCCAGCCGCATTATCCCATACCGTGGCTCATGGCTTGAGTTTGAGATTGACCAGAAGAAGGAACTCATTTACGCTAAGATAGATAGAAAGAAGAAAATACTCGGAACTGTTTTCCTCCGTGCAATAAGCGATCCTGAGAAGCCCGGCTTTGATTTTTCCACACGTGAGAAAATCATCGGGTGTTTTTACAAGAGCGAGGATTTCGCCGTTTCATCTGAAGCAAAGGACAGGGAGCCTCTGGTGGGACGCGTCCTTGCGGCTCCTGTTACATTCAAGGGCGAGGATGGAGAGGACAAGGTTATATTCCGTGCGGGTCACAAGCTCCAGTCCCACGATGTGGATGAGCTTGTTGCCAATCAGATTGCCAGTGTCAGGCTCATATCTTTCAATGCCAGGGCGGACAAGAAGAACAAGGAGGAGTCCAACCCCTCGCTTGACAGTGAGATTATCGTAAACTGCTTTGATCGCGAGGAGATCATCTTTAGCAAGGAAGGCGCTCGTGCGGACATAGATGAGCCTTCAAAAGAGGACTGCATAGCAAAGGTCTATGAGGTGCTGCGTCCGGGCGAGCCGACAACTTTTGATGCCGCCGAGAAAGAAATAAATTCAATGTTCTTCTCCGGCCGCCGTTATGACTTGGGCAAGGTTGGACGCTATAAGCTAAGCAAGATTTTTGGCTACTATGGCCCTGAGATTGCGCCTGAGCAGGGCTTGGCCGGTGAGGATGAGACCGTCCTTGTGCCGCGTGACATAATACTGACGATGAAGCACCTCATCGAGGTTTATATCGGTGACAAGGGGCTTGACGACATAGACCACTTGGGCAACCGCCGTGTCCGCTCTGTCGGTGAGCTTTTGACCGTCCAGTTCAAGACTGCCTTCGCCCGCATGGAGAGGATTGCGAAGGATCGAATGAACCTGAAGGAAGTGGATACAATCAAGCCCCAGGACTTGATTTCCATAAAGCCGATAGTCTCCAGCATCAAGGAATTCTTTGGTTCTTCCCAGCTGTCCCAGTTCATGGATCAGTGTAACCCGCTTTCAGAGCTTACCCATAAGCGCCGCCTTAACGCTCTCGGACCGGGAGGTCTTTCACGTGACAGGGCAGGATTTGAAGTCCGCGATGTCCACTATACCCACTATGGCAGGATGTGCCCGATTGAGACCCCTGAAGGCCCGAACATCGGACTTATCGTTTCTCTCGCCATATTCACAAAGGTCAATGAGTACGGCTTTTTGGAGGAGCCATACCGCAAGGTCGTGGACGGAAAGGCCACCAAGGATGTTGATTACCTGACGGCGATGGATGAGGACAACCATTTCATCGGCCAGGTCACGGAGGGAATGAAAGATGACGGTTCCTTCCCCACAGACCTGGTTTCATGCCGGCACCAGGGTGACTATACAAGCCGTTCTGCCAACGACATTGACTATATGGATGTGTCGCCCAGACAGGTCATATCTGTTTCCGCTTCTCTTGTTCCCTTCCTGGAGCATGATGATGCTAACCGCGCTCTCATGGGCTGTAACATGCAGCGTCAGGCAGTTCCCTTGCTCTTCCCGGAGCCTCCGCATGTCGGAACCGGCATGGAGGGAAAGACCGCCTATGACTCAGGTGTCCTAATCAAGGCAAAGAGGGCAGGCGAGGTCGTATGGGTTGAGAGCGACAAGATTCGCATCCGTCCTGATGAGGCCAAGGGTGACAAGACCGCTCCTCTGGACGAGTATATACTGCTCAAGTACCAGCGGACTAACTCTGATACTGTTAACCACCAGCGCCCGATTGTGCAGGTGGGCGAGCATGTGGATGCCGGTCAGGTTATAGCTGACGGCCCTGCTACTTTCAATGGGGAGCTTGCCCTGGGACGCAACATCTTGGTCGGATTCGTTCCGTGGAACGGATACAACTACGAGGATGCGGTTCTTATCAGCCAGAGGGTTGTCAAGGAGGATATGTATACTTCCGTCCATATCCATGAGTTCCAGACTGAAATCCGAGAGACTAAGCTGGGGCCTGAGAAGATTACCCGTGATGTTCCCAATACGGCGGAAAAGACTTTGGATAACCTTGACGCGGAAGGAATTGTTCGCGTTGGTGCCAAGGTTCGCTCAGGTGACATACTCGTTGGAAAGGTGACACCCAAGAACGACAGCGAGACTACGCCTGAGTTCAAGCTGCTCAACGCGATATTCGGTGAGAAGGCGAAGGAAGTACGTGATTCTTCCCTGCGCCTGCCGCATGGTGTTGAGGGCGTTGTCATTGACATACAGCGTTTGAGCCGCAAGGAAGGCAACGAGCTGAACCCCGGTGTTGATGAGGTGGTCAAGGTAGTAATCGCTGACAAGAGGAAGCTCGTTGTCGGTGACAAGATGGCTGGCCGTCACGGAAACAAGGGAGTCGTGGCGCGTATTCTTCCTATTGAGGATATGCCTTATTTGGAAGACGGTACGCCTCTTGATGTGTGTCTGAACCCTCTGGGCGTTCCGTCTCGTATGAATATCGGGCAGATAATGGAAAGCGAGCTTGGCCGCGCCGGTATGCTTCTTGGTGAGTGGTATGACTCGCCGGCCTTCCAGACTCCTAGCCAGGAGCAGATTGCCGAGAAGCTTAAGCAGGCTGGCTTAAGCCCTGACTGCAAGCAGATTGTGCACGACGGCCTTACGGGTGAGCCTTTTGTCAACCCGATTTTTGTCGGTGTCATATACTTCATGAAGCTGCACCACTTGGTAGATGATAAGATGCATGCCCGTTCCACAGGCCCTTACTCCCTCGTTACCCAGCAGCCGCTTGGCGGAAAGGCCCAGTTCGGAGGCCAGAGGCTTGGAGAGATGGAGGTATGGGCTCTTGAGGCTTATGGAGCCGCTAACACCCTGCAGGAAATGATGACGATAAAGTCCGACGACATGACTGGCCGTTCCAAGGCTTACGAGTCGCTGGTCAAGGGTGAGCCAAGCATGATGATTGGTGTGCCTGAGTCATTCAACGTCTTGGTGCAGGAACTTCGTGGTCTTGCCCTGGACTTCACGATTTACGATGACAAGGGCAAGAGGATCGCTCTGACTGAGCGTGAGCAGGACATCATCAACAAGATTGGAGCTGGATTCGACAAGGAGAGTGAAAATGCGTGATATTCAGGATTTTGCCAGCCTGCAGATAAAGCTGTCTTCCCCTGACACCATCAGGGCATGGTCTTATGGTGAGGTAAAGAAGCCGGAGACCATTAACTATAGGACGCTTCGCCCGGAGAGGGACGGTCTTTTTTGTGAGCGTATTTTTGGTACGACAAAAGAGTGGGAGTGCTACTGCGGTAAGTTCAAGAGCATCCGCTACAAGGGAATAGTCTGTGACCGCTGTGGCGTTGAGGTGACGCACTTCAAGGTTCGCCGTGAGAGGACAGGGCACATAGAGCTTGCTGCCCCTGTAAGCCATATATGGTATTACCATGCGGTTCCCAGCCGCATGGGGCTGCTGCTTGATCTTCAGGTTGCGCACTTGAGGTCAGTCCTCTATTACGAGAAGTACATTGTCATTGATCCGGGCGACACGGACTTGAAGAAGAACCAGTTGCTGACCGAGGACGAGTACAACGCGGAGATGGAGCGCAACAACGGTGCCTTCACTGCTGGGCAGGGTGCGGAAGCCATAAAGACCCTGCTGGACAACTTGGACTTGGATGCCCTGGCTGTGGAGCTGCGCGCCAAGATGGTGGAGAAGGGAACCAAGAGTGACAAGAGGCTTCTCAAGAGGATAGGTATCGTAGAGGACTTCCGTGCGTCAGGCAACAAGGCCAGCTGGATGATTCTGGATGTCATCCCTGTCATTCCCCCGGATTTGCGCCCGATGGTGCAGCTGGACGGAGGAAGGTTTGCGACATCTGACTTGAATGACCTCTACCGTCGTGTGATAAACCGCAACAACCGCCTTAAGAGGCTGCTCCAGCTTTCTGCCCCTGATGTGATTGTCAGGAACGAGAAGCGTATGCTGCAGGAAGCTGTTGACGCGCTCTTTGATAATACCAAGAGGCATCAGAAAGTTGTGAAGGGGGCTTCCAACCGTCCTCTTAAGTCGATAAGCGATATGCTCAAGGGAAAGCAGGGACGCTTTAGGCAGAACCTGCTTGGAAAGCGTGTTGACTATTCAGGACGCTCGGTTATTGTCTGTGGCCCTGAGCTTAAGCTGTGGCAGTGCGGTCTGCCGGAGAAGATGGCTCTGGAGCTGTTTAAGCCTTTCCTCCAGAAGAAGCTTGTTGACAAGGGTGTGGTCTTTAACATAAAGAAGGCAAAGACCCTTGTGGAGAGCGAGTCCCCTGAGGTCTATGCCATTCTGGACGAGGTTGTGCGTGAGCACCCTGTCATGCTCAACCGTGCTCCGACCTTGCACCGTCTGGGAATCCAGGCCTTTGAGCCGGTTCTTGTTCCGGGAAAGGCGCTTAAGCTGCACCCGCTTGCATGTAAGGCTTTCAACGCGGACTTTGATGGAGACCAGATGGCCATCCATGTTCCGCTGACCCAGGCCGCTCAGATGGAATGCTGGACCCTCATGCTCTCTGCCCGTAACCTGCTTGACCCGGCTAATGGTAATTCCATTGTTTACCCGTCCCAGGACATGGTTCTTGGAATCTACTATATGACCAGCATAAAGCCGGGTGCCAAGGGTACTGGCAAACTCTTTAGCTCCACTGATGAAGTTCGCCTTGCGGCGGCTTCTGGTGCGATTGAGTGGCAGGCAGAGATAAAGATTCATAGGAGCGTGATGAGCAAGAAGGTTCACGCTGACCCTGATCCAGATTCGTTGTACGTGCTTACTTCCGCCGGTCGTCTGCGCTTTAACGAGGCCATGCCTGATGAGGTTGACTTCTACAATGAACAGATGAACGACAAGAAGCTCAAGTCTATGATCGAGGACGTGTACCACGCCAAGGGCGCATGGCTTACGATAAAGATGCTTGACGCGATAAAGGAGTGTGGCTACAAGAACGCGACCTTCTTTGGTGCGACCCTCTCAATGGATGATATCCTTGTTCCCGAGGAAAAGAAGGAGATTGTTGACAAGGCCAATGAGAAGGTCAAGAAGATTGTTGACCAGTTTGCCGGAGGCTCTATAACCAAGAACGACCGCTATGATCGTGTCATCGATGTGTGGACTAAGGCTAATGACAAGCTTACCAACATAATGATGGACAAGCTTGCCAAGGATAAGGACGGCTTCAACACGATTTACATGATGGCCACTTCTGGTGCCCGCGGTTCAAAGAAGCAGATTTCCCAGCTGGCGGCTATGCGCGGCTTGATGCAGAAGCCCAACGGTGACATCATCGAGCTGCCTATACGGGCCAACTTTAAGGAAGGTCTTTCTGTTATAGAATTCTTTATCTCCACGAACGGAGCTAGAAAGGGACTTTCGGATACGGCTCTTAAGACTGCTGATGCCGTTTACTTGCCCCGCCGTCTTGTCGATGTGTCGCAGAACGTGGTCGTAACCGAAGAAGACTGCGGAACTATAAACGGAATCGACTATACCGCCATAAAGGACGGAGAGACCATCGTTGAGTCCCTTGCCAGCCGCATAGAGGGGCATTATTCGATAGAGAGGGTTCTGGATCCTGTTTCTGGAGAGCTTCTGTGTGATGTGAACCAGTACATAGATGAGGAGCTTGCTGAGAGAATAGACAAAGCTGGCGTTGAGAAGGTTAAGCTACGCACGGTTCTTACATGCGAGAGCAAGTACGGAATCTGTGTCAAGTGCTATGGCAAGGATCTTGCCCGCAACAAGATAGTCGAGGTGGGCGAGGCTGTTGGTACAATAGCCGCCCAGTCAATCGGACAGCCCGGTACCCAGCTTACACTTCGTACCTTCCATACGGGAGGTGCCGCGGAGACGACTTCTGATGACAACAAGATAAAGATGAAGTACGATGTCTACGTAAAGAGTGTGTCTGGCCGAAAGAGCAGGGACGAGTTTGCCAGTGACGAGTATCCGGGATATGTCGTGACAGAAAAGGGCGACTGGCTCTTTACCCGCCGTGGTCTCATGGTTGTTACCAAGATTCTGGGCAAGTACGAGGTTCAGAATGGAGATAGCGTCCTTGTTAAAGAAGGTGCTTTTGTCCGCAAGGGGAACACCCTTGTTAAGCATGGGGGGGAGGATGTCGTCGCCTCTGATTCTGGATTTGTCTTGATAGTTGATTCTGGAAAGACAATCTACCTGGTCAGCAATGACCAGAAGATCACGATAGACAACGGCTCAACGATTTACAAGGACTTTGTTAATGCTTCTTGTGTCGTCAACGCAAAGGTTCCCATTGGTGAGTTTGAGGCTCACAATGAGCCGATTATTGCGGAGCAGTCGGGCATAGTCCACTATGAGGAAATCATAGCGGGCGAGACCCTTGAGGCTGTTAAGGATGAAGAGACGGGCAATGTCAACAACTATATCAGTGCCTTGCACCTGGAGACAAAGCAGCCGCGAATCAGCATAACCGATGATGCAGGAAACGAGCTGGGAAGCTATTATATGCCTACTGGCGCCCGCCTTATCGTCGAGGATGGGCAGGCTGTTTCCCAGGGGGATATCCTTGCTTCTATCAAGAAGTCCGCTACAAAGGCCAATGACATCACGCTGGGTCTTCCGCGCGTTTCCGAGCTGTTCGAGGCTCGTAAGCCAAAGGATCCGACTGTTCTTGCCAAGATTGCCGGAACTGTCAAGTTCGGCAAGATTATGAAGGGCAAGAGGACTATAACCGTAGTAGGCGAGTATGACCGAAAGCATGAGCACCAGATTCCTATTACCAAGCGGCTTTTGGTCCGTGATGGTGACTGGGTTGAAGCCGGTGAAATGCTTTGTGACGGTGTGGCCGATCCGCACGAGGTTCTTGAGATTCAGGGTGAGAACGAGCTTCAGAACTTCCTTATGGATCAGATTCAGTCCGTTTACCGCGCACAGGGCGTAAAGATAAACGATAAGCACATCGGAATCATCATCAGGCAGATGCTCAAGAAGGTCGAGATTGTCTCTGTTGGTGACACCAAGTTTATCTTTGGCGATCAGGTGGACAAGTGGGAATTCAGGGCTGAGAATGAGAGGGTTGCGCAGAAGGGAGGAGAGCCGGCTATAGCCAAGCCTATGTTCCTGGGTATTTCCAAGGCCGCGCTCGGAACGGATTCCTTTATTTCCGCGTCTTCTTTCCAGGAGACCACCCGTGTGCTTACTACCGCCGCTATCAAGGACTCTGTTGACCACCTGCGAGGTCTTAAGGAGAACGTGATAATTGGCCACATGATTCCGGCTGGTACCGGCATGAGGCAGTATTCTCACGTTAAGCTGTCCGACAGCTCCAATGCGGATTTGGATGCCAGGATGGAGGAAATCCTTGAGCAGCGCAGGATTGACGAGGAGAGAGAGAGGCAGGAGGAAGAGAGCCGTCGCGAAATGCTTGAGATGAGCATGGCTTCTGCTTCTGATGAAGACTAAGCGGCCTGTTCGGTCGATTTGTTTGCTTTTCCCCCGAATTCCCTTGACGGAATTGGGGGGAATTCGGTAAACTATTCAAACTTATTATTTTAGCTGGAGTGCTGCCGGCATTAAATAGGAGAAAAGGCCAATGCCTACAATAAATCAATTGATTCGCAAGGGACGCAAGTCAGCGGCCAACAGAACCAAAGCTCCCGCGCTTGATTCTTGTCCGCAGAAGCGGGGCGTTTGTACCCGTGTTATGACCCAGACCCCGAAAAAGCCGAATTCGGCTCTTAGGAAGATTGCTCGTGTACGCTTGAGCAATGGAATTGAAGTGACTGCATATATTCCGGGAATCGGGCATAACCTGCAGGAGCACTCTGTCGTTCTCGTCCGTGGTGGACGTGTCAAGGATCTTCCTGGTGTCCGCTATCATATCATCCGCGGAACGAAGGATACGCTTGGTGTTGACGGACGCAAGC